>JAAEZW010000002.1 GCA_018222665.1 Paracoccaceae bacterium | reverse complement strand
TTCCGTCAGGGCTTCTCGAACCTCATCCAACTTGTAAGGTTTAATTGTTGCTATAATCAGTTTCACATCGTCCTCCTTGGACCTACACAAAATTCCGTGGAACTATCGAAGGCGCGAAATTGCTGATAGAGAAGAAACCCGAGCCAAATTCGCTTTAAAAAAGTGTATTTTTGCATAAATTTTAATCTATATTTTCATAATGATTATTTTTTAATCATTTTTACTATGTTTTTTCACACTTTTTTACGCGCATTCGACGTCAATTTGGCGTAAACAGAACAAAAAAATTCGAGCAACAAATGACAAATAAGGGCAAAAAACCGCGTTTAGTCGCCGAGAATCGCTATCTCAAAACGGGTTCTGCGAAAAAATCAGCCAAGAAAAAACTTGCAACAAAACGCAAAACGACACCCACCGCGAAAAAGCGTGGAAACTTACTTAAACGATTTATTTCTGGGCTCATTCGTTTTGTTGTCACGGTTTTGTGGCGTTTTTTTTGGCGTGGAGCCTTGGCCATCGCCATAATGCTGACCTTTGGCATTGGTTACTACATGCAAGATCTAAAGCCCTATGAAGTGCTTCTTGATGGACGCGCAAAAGGATCAGTAACCCTGTTGGACCGAAGTGGTACGGTATTTGCGTGGCGCGGCGAACAATTTGGAGGGATTATTACCGCCAATACCGTTTCCCCCCATTTGAAAAACGCCATCATCGCGACAGAGGATCGTCGGTTTTATCAGCATTATGGAATTTCGCCACGCGGCCTTGCCAGTGCAATCCGTATCAACCTGCGTGAAGGACGTGGCCCATTATCCGGACACGGCGGATCAACGTTAACCCAACAAACGGCAAAATTGCTGTGTATGGGAACGGAATTTGACCCTAAGAAATGGAAAAACGAACGTGCCTACGAACGCGAATGCCAAGAAGGATCGTTGTGGCGCAAAGTGAAAGAGGCGACATTCGCGCTCGCCCTTGAATTAAAATACACCAAGGATGAAATTCTAACGATTTACCTTGCACGCGCATATTTGGGTGCAGGCGCGCGCGGGTTTGAGGCCGCATCCCATCGGTATTTCGGTAAATCAGCAGTAGAGGTGACTGTACCAGAGGCCGCAATGCTGGCTGGATTACTGGTCGCTCCATCGCGATACGCACCGACAAATAACCTGAAACGATCACAAGAACGCGCCAACCTGATCATCGGTTTGATGGAAGCACAGGGATACATTTCATCAACCTCGGCACAACTTGCCCGCATTAATCCCGCACAACTCTCAGATGCGGCGGCAGCCCAAGCGGGTGGTTATTTCGCGGATTGGGTGATGCAAGAGGCACCTGATTTCCTGACACGCACCACAACAGAAGACGTGATAATCCAGACAACGCTTGATAAAACCATGCAAGCCAAAGCGGAAGAAGCGCTAAAATGGGTGTTTGACAACAAAGTCAGCCCTGAATCCAAAGCCCAAGCCGCGATCGTCGTGATGTCCGCAGATGGTGCAGTTCGTGCGATGGTAGGGGGAAGGCAGACAAAGGTTGCGGGCGCATTTAACCGCGCAACGCAAGCCCTGCGCCAAACGGGATCGGCATTCAAACCCTTTGTCTATGCCACCGCACTTGATCTGGGATATTCCCCGATGGACACGGTTGTGGATGAGCCGATCACGTTAAATATACCCGGATCAGGTCCTTGGAGTCCCAAGAATTACACCAAAGAATTCTATGGAACGGTCACCTTGAACGAGGCATTGCGTCAATCACTAAATATTCCCGCCGTCCGCATTTCAGAGTCTGTGGGACGCGAAAATGTGCGCAGGGTTGCATCGAATTTTGGTATTTCAACGGACCTTGCACAGGGTCCTGCAATTGCACTTGGCGCATCTGAAGCGACGTTAATTGAAATGACCGGCGCCTATGCGGGCATTCTAAACCAAGGCCACTCGGTCACCCCTCACGGCATCACGGATCTACGCCTTTCTGGCGAAACATCCCTCTTTTCTGGCGGATCAAAGCGCGTGGGTGAACAGGTTATCCTAAAACAAACGGCGCAAGATCTGATATTTATGATGGAAAATGTTGTGCGCACAGGAACGGGCCAACGCGCACGGTTCGGGGAATGGGAAATCGCGGGCAAAACCGGCACAACTCAAGGCGCACGCGATGCTTGGTTTATCGGTTTCACCGCGGACTATGTGGCAGGGGTATGGATGGGATACGATGACAACATACCGCTTACGGGTGTTACTGGGGGCGGCCTGCCCGCAGAAATTTGGCGCGAAACGATGCAACGCATTCATGATGGCATCACGCCAAAACCCCTGCCGATGTCACGTAACATAACCACCACTGGACAGAGTGGCACACCAATTCAAGGCACCACAAGCAACGAAAACAATGCCATTGATCGGCTATTGCGCGGAATTTTCGGCCTGGACTAGCCCGCGGTCAGAACGCGCATATCCGCAATCAACTTATCCAAATCACCACGACGCTTATCCAACATCGACCCGATCTGATTGCGTTCTGAAAGCAACATCGAAACGCCTTCAACATAAAGGTTGAACAATAACAATGATCCGGAACGATCCGACACATGGAACAAAACTTCCATCGGTTCTTGACCACGCAATTTTGTGGATGTTTTGACCTCGAAATATTTCTTGACCGCGCGAGACCCAAGCACAGTGATTTCACCGCCTATGAAATCCTTGAAATATAAACCATATTTTCGCGCGATATATGTGACAAACACATCACCAAATTCAGACAATTGTTTTTTGGTTGCGCTGCGTGCATCCGCCCCTAATGCGTACCGAGAGATCGTCGCTACGTCAGCATATTTGCGGAATATTTTTTCAAATTGCATGAATAAGGCCGCGTCAGATGAACGTGCCTCGATTGATTTGTTAATGTCTTTGGTCAATCGCGTGATTAATCTTTCCGCGTCACGTGGCGTTGCCGCGGAGATTGGGGTTGCCGCAAAAACAGCAATGGCGCAGCTCTTTATTAACAAACCGCGCCGATCAATATTATTCGCTCCCATAAAGTTCCTCAAATAATGCATCCTCATCTTCAAATTGATAGCCAAGCTGATTACGACGCCTTTGCAGATATAACAGCCGCGCCTGAGAATAGCTATCAGCACTTTGATAAAGCGTTTGATCGATGACGTCACCATATTCGACGCGATCGCTCAAAACTTCGCCGATTTTCGCCGCTGTCATGATGCTTTCTTGTTTCGCCGTCAATCCTGACAGCGGATTGGCTACGCGATCCAATACCTTACCAAGAGTCGCACGCTCCGTAGAAGGACCCAATAACGGAAGTTCAACATAGACCCCTTCACCCAAACCCCATTTCGCCAGTGTTTCGCCGAAATCTGTGGCATGCGCATATTGACCGTTCCAGCCCGCGACATCGACAAAACCACCCAATCCAATAGTGGAATTCACCAAAAAGATGCCCGTGGATTCGATGGCATAGCCCACTTCGCCCTGTGCAAGGTGGTTCATAACATTCGAGGGCATGCTCAGATTGTTTGCAAAATTCGAAACCGCGTCTTCAACAGGATCAGGTACCACGTCACTATATGCTTGCGCAACGGGTTTTAAAACGGCTTGGTCAACCGCCTTGTTCAATTCGTGCATATTGCGATTCTGCTCTTCTTGGGGATCGTTAATTTCATCAATTGTACCCGGCTGAGCACAGGCAACCAGCCCTGTTAAGCAGAATGACGTTAAAACAATTTTTAAACCACGCATGCAAAAGATTCCCAAAACCCTAAAACAACAGCGTATAAATAGGTGAATACAGACGAAAGAAAATCACATTCAAAATATTCAATTCATCCTGTGATGAAATTACGACATATGGTCAACAGGTTCAACGCATGTCATACTATCAGAACAATTAGATTAGATATTTATAAATGAGCACGCCGCAGAAAAAGCGTGGATTGGCTAAGCTACAGGATGCCAGACGTGAAAGCCGGGCTTATATAGGTTTGTCGGCCCATTCAGTTTCTTTGTGAATCTTCTCATGCTGACGGGTCCGACTTACATGTTGCAAGTTTATGGTCGTGTATTGGGCAGACGATCTGAGGCAACGTTGATTGCACTTACCATGCTTGTTGCGGTTTTATACGGTATGCTGGGGTTATTGGACTTTTCGCGCGGGCGGATCATGGGACGCGTTGGGGCCAATTTCCAAGCCTGACTTGATCGGCGCGTGTTTGAGGCAGTCTTGCGCAAATCTGCTATCGTAAAAGATGATCGCAGCGCCATAGGTTTGCGTGATCTTGAGGCCGTTCAACGGCTTCAAACCTCACCCGTTTTTATGGCTCTCTTTGATATACCATGGACCCCGCTATTTTTGTTGGGGATCTTCATTTTTCATCCGTGGCTGGGCTTCTTGGCACTCGGGGGTGGCGCGGTTTTGGTGGTAATTGCAATCTTCAACCAAACCGCCACAAACACCCTACAAATGAAATCCGCGCATGCAACATTCCAATCGGACGCAATGTCGGACCAGATCAGGAATGAGGCAGAGCTGATCAGATCGCTTGGCATGACGGGGGCTGCATTCAACCGTTGGAACCAAATACGTTCAGCCGCCTTGGGCGACCAACTAAAATCTGCAAATATCGGCGGAGGATATTCCAGCCTGACCAAAACACTGCGCCTATTTTTACAATCCGCGATGCTTGGTTTGGGCGCGTATTTGATTTTGCAAAACGAATTGACCCCGGCGCGATGATCGCAGGATCAATCCTAATGGGACGCGCCATTACGGGGATTAGGCGCACTGCGGGTGGTAAAATTCGATTGGATGGCGAAGAGCTTGCACCTGATACCGCAAGATCGTCCGTTGATTATCGCCGCACAAGTGTCGCCGATAAACATTGACGAGTTGATTGTTTCCTAAGACGTCACATTGCGATTTTCGGCAGTGGATCAGCGCCAGATACCTGAATTGTTCGGTAAGGTTGTAAAGGTATCGGCGGACGCCTTTGTGGACGAAACCATACGTGCCACCTATTACCGTGCTGAAATCATATTGAACGATGGTCAAATTGATCGACTGCCCGCCCACATCACCCTGATCCCGGATATGCCAGTTGAGGCGTTTATTCGCACCTCTGATCGCTCTCCAATCAGCTATTTGGTCAAACCGCTGACCGACTATTTCGCAAAAGCATTCCGAGAAGGATAAAGCCCCTTTTCACCCTAATTTTTTCGCGATAGCGTCGCGGCAAACAAAATAAGGATACGAAGAAATGAGTGCGAACTACGAAGCGAAATTGGCCGAAATGGGAATTACTCTTCCTGCGGCACCTGCACCTGCAGCAAAATATGTGCCCTTTGTTGTGATTGGGGATATGGTTTATGTATCTGGGCAAATTTCCCAAGACCCTGGTGGCCTGATCAAAGGTAAATTAGGCGACGATATGGAAACAGAGGCGGGTGCAGCGGCCGCGCGGACCTGTGCACTGGGCTTGATGGCACAGCTCAAGGCCGCCTGTGATGGCGATTTGGACCGCCTTGTGCGCGTTGTGAAATTGACGGGGTTTGTCAATTCCACACCCGATTTCACAGAACAACCTCAAGTCATCAATGGTGCATCTAACCTATTGGGCGATGTATTCGGCGATGCAGGCGCGCACGCCCGTTCCGCCGTTTCCGCCGCAGCATTGCCATTGGGTGTTGCCGTTGAAATCGAAGGCATTTTCCAGATCAAATAATGCCCGCATTGAATCCTGCGTTTTTGAAAACACCTATCGCGCATCGTGCATTGCACGATGCGTCTAAAGGCATTTACGAAAATTGTCGATCCGCCATAATCGCCGCAATTGAATACGGGTATGCCATCGAAATTGATTTACAACTGTCCGCAGATGGTCGCGCGATGGTGTTTCATGATGATACGCTTGATCGCCTGACGGATAAGTGTGGCGATATCTCCGATTATACCGCTGCCGAGTTGTCACAGACTAAGGTGTGCAGTGGACAGGACGTCATCGAACCGCTTGAGGATATTTTGCGTCTGATCGATGGACGTGTTCCTCTGTTAATCGAGTTGAAAGATCAAAGCAGACAGCTTTCACAAACCGACGGTCGATTAGAGCAGGCCACGATTGACGCGCTGTCCCTTTATCAGGGCCCCGTTGCGGTCATGAGCTTTAATCCCTACATGATCGAGAACCTCGCGAAACTGACGCCTGACCTGCCCCTAGGATTGACCACAGGCAGCTTTATGGACCCCAGTTGGGGCATTGATGCAGAGCGTATTGCGCACTTATCCCAGATCACAGATTTTGATCACAAACGGTACAGTTTCGTTTCGTATTTTGCGCTGGAATTGGCATCACCTTGCATCCAAACGCTTAAGGAACAGGGGGTCGCGATTTTCACCTGGACCATCCGCAGCCCAGAGGCCGAGGCCATTGCACGACAGACTGTCGATAACATCACATTTGAAGGTTATTTGGCCGCGCATCCTTGAATTTTGAATCCCAAAGATCACTTCAACATCATGGAAGGAAAGCAGATAAGCAATCGCGACATTTCGGTTGAAATCATTGGGTCCCTTTCTGCGATCAACGCTCAGGAGTGGGATGCCTGCGCCGATCCTGATCCCATATCTGATCGACCACTTGATCCGTTCACCACCTACCGCTTTTTGCGCGCCCTTGAGGACAGCGGATCAGTGGGTGAAGGCACAGGATGGCAACCGCTTTATATGATTGCCCGCGATCAGAATCAGATCATTGGAGCAGCGCCGATGTATTTGAAATCCCATTCACAGGGCGAATATATTTTCGATCACAACTGGGCGCATGCCTATGAACGCGCGGGCGGGCGGTATTACCCGAAACTGCAACTCGCGGCCCCCTTTACCCCCGCCACTGGGCGGCGGTTTTTAACAAAATCTGAACACCACGAAACCGCCTATCGTGCGCTGATCGAAGGGGCGTGCCAATTTGCACAAAAGAACCAAATTTCATCGCTGCACACGACATTCTGTACGCAGGACGAATATGAAATGGGCGGCAAATTTGGCCTTTTACAGCGCGAAACACAGCAATTTCATTGGTTTAACCAAAGGTTCAATACCTTTGATGATTTCTTGGGCGCGCTTGCATCGCGCAAACGCAAAAACATTCGCAAAGAACGCGCAACGGCCCAAGCCTTTGGCGGGCGCATTTTGAAATTAACGAGTGAGCAGATTGAACCAAATCATTGGGATGTCTTTTGGCAATTTTATCAGGACACGGGTGCGCGCAAATGGGGTACACCCTATCTGACGCGTACCTTCTTTGATGAAATCCAAGAAACGATGCGTGATGATTTGCTATTAGTCCTCGCAGAAAATGATCAAGGCTACGTCGCTGGTGCCCTAAATTTCATCGGGCGTGATGCGCTTTACGGACGCTATTGGGGCTGTATCGAGGATCACCCCTGCCTGCATTTTGAATTATGCTACTATCAAGCCATCGATTTCGCCATTGAACATGGTCTTTCGCGGGTCGAGGCAGGTGCACAAGGCGAACACAAATTGGCGCGTGGTTACATGCCGTCCACAACATATTCTCTGCATTGGGTAAATGACCCAGGATTTGATCGTGCGGTCCGCGAATATTTGGTTGCCGAACGTGACGCCAACCAACAGGATATTGAAATTTTAACAAGCTATGGGCCGTTCCGTCGGGACACACCCGAGGAAACCGAATAACGCTAGATTTGTTCCAGTAACGCTTCACCACCAGATAGATCACAGACGCCTGTGCCAACCTCTGGTGCGTAAACCTGAACAACGCCATCAACGACATACATCGCAAATCGTCTTGTGCGGTCGATCAGGCCAACGGGTGACGCGGTAAAATCCATGCCGATCGCCTTGGTAAAGGCGCTTTCAGCATCAGCCAACATTGTGATCCCTGCCTCGGTTGCGCCCGTCGCTTCGCCCCATGCGTGCATGACATGCGGGTCATTCACAGAAATACAAATAATTTCGTCCACGCCCTTTGCTGCAAACGCATCTTTTGTTCGGATAAAACTTGGTACATGTGCGGATGAACACGTCGGTGTAAATGCACCTGGAACTGCAAAAATAATTACTTTCCGGCCCTTCATCTTGTCAGCCAATGAAACCGAATGGATCCTATCTGCATCTTTCATCAAAAGAGTTGCATCGGGCAGGCTTACACCAGTGGAAATCTCCATGAAAATTGTCCTTTCGCAATTGCGTTTCGTAATGTGATTGCGATAGGTTTAGCGTGTTTAAAATTTTCGGCCATAGGAAAATCAAAATGTCGGGCACAATAATTATCGGCGCAGGCCAAGCAGGATCAGCAGCGGCAGCAAAACTGCGCAACTTAGGGTACGAAGGCGACATCAAGCTGATCGGTGCAGAAACTGCCCCACCCTATCAACGCCCGCCATTGTCCAAAAAATATATGCTGGGTGAAATGGAGCTAGAGCGTCTTTACCTGCGCCCGATTGATTTTTACGAAACAAACAACATTACCCTTCGGCTGGGCACCAAAGTTGATGCAATCGACACGACAGAACAATCAATCTCGGTTCAGGGCGAAACGCTTTCTTACGGCAACCTGATCCTGACAACTGGATCCTGGCCACGCAGATTGCCCGCAAAAATTGGCGGTGATTTGGCAGGGGTATACTCCATGCGCGATCTGGCGGATGCCGATGCAATGGCAGACGAATTCCAAGAGGGCCGGCGCACCCTAATTATCGGGGGTGGTTATATTGGGTTAGAGGCCGCAGCCGTCGCCGCGAAGAAGGGTGTAAACGTCACCTTGGTGGAAATGGCGGACCGCATTTTACAACGCGTTGCCGCCCCCCAAACCTCCGATTATTTTCGCGCGGCACACACGGCGCAGGGTGTCGATATTCGCGAAGGCGTTGGTTTGGATCATCTGATCGAACGCGATGGACGCGTGGGTGCCGCCAAACTTAGCGACGGCATCGAAATCGAAATTGATTTTGCAATTGTTGGAGTTGGTATTTTACCCGCGTCCGAATTGGCAGAGGCCGCAGGTATCACACTAGAAAATGGCATCAAGGTTGACGAATTTGGTCGTACATCCGCGCCAAATGTCTATGCCGCAGGTGATTGCGCATCCCTCCCCTACAAGGGCGAACGCATTCGCCTTGAAAGCGTTCAAAATGCAATCGATCAGGCGGAAAATGTTGCGGCAAATATTATGGGCCAAGACGTTCCGTATGTTCCAATGCCGTGGTTCTGGTCAGATCAATACGACATCAAATTGCAAATCGCAGGACTAAATCGCGGATATGACGCAGTGTATGAACGCCGTGATGCAGACAACGATGCGCAGTCATTTTGGTATTATCAGAGCGATACATTGTTGGCGGTTGATGCCATCAATGATTCACGCGCCTACATGGTTGGTAAGCGTTTGATCGAGATGGGGAAATCCCCCACCCCGCAAGAGGCAATGGATCCTGAAACCAACCTAAAAGCACTGCTGAAAAAGTGAGGATCATCGCAGGAGATTTTCGTGGTCGTGCCCTTGCCTCGGTCGGCAAGGGGGATCAGGCCGCGCATCTGCGCCCCACAACGGATCGTGTCCGCGAAAGCCTGTTTAACATCCTTGGATCAGGCCGATTTGATGACCCCATCACCGATGCACGTGTCCTAGATCTATTTGCAGGCACAGGCGCACTCGGGCTTGAGGCGATGTCACGCGGTGCAGAACAGCTGTGCTGTGTTGAAATGGGCGGCAAATCCCTGAGCATCCTGCGAAAAAATATTGAAATTTGCGGTGTGTCTGAACGCACGCAGGTGAAAAAAATGGATGCAACCCGCCTACTGAAATGTGATACCGAAACCTATTCCCTGATCTTTCTGGATCCGCCATACAAAAAAGGGTTGGGGGAAAAGGCACTGCAATGTGCCGCGCGCCAAGGTTGGATCGCACAAGATGCCGTTGTCATCTGGGAAGAAGGATCAGAAGTTTCCCCACCCGATGGATTTAGCATTCTAGATCAACGCAAATTTGGTAACACACAGGCGACGTTTTTGCGTTACACCAAATAAGTCGGATAGAATTTGCCCGCAGGTGACGGGGTAAAGATTTCAAAACCATCTGCGGTCACACCAATTGAATGTTCAAACTGGGCAGATAAGGACCGATCACGCGTCACCGCTGTCCAATCATCGGCCAGAATTTTGGTTTCTGGGCGTCCCAAATTCACCATGGGTTCAATGGTGAAAAACATGCCCTCTTCCAGCACCGGACCCGTGCCCGCACGTCCGTAGTGCAACACATTCGGAGCCGCGTGAAACACCTTACCCAGACCATGACCACAAAAATCACGGACGACAGACATGCGGTTTCCTTCGACATAGGATTGGATTGCGTGCCCAATATCACCAAAGGTTGCGCCAGGGCGCACCATTTCGATGCCTTTGAACAGGGCATCATGGGTCACTTGGATCAAACGTTCAGATTTACGAGGCAGCTTACCCGCAACATACATCCGTGATGTATCCCCATACCAACCATCAACAATCACGGTCACATCAATGTTTAGGATGTCCCCATCCGTGATTTTTTTGTCACCTGGAATGCCATGACAGACAACGTGATTAACACTGATACACGTGGCATGCTGATAACCACGATACCCAATCGTGGCCGAGGTCACGCCATATTCCACAATTTTTTGTTCAACGAAATTATCAATTGCGGCTGTGGTTTGCCCCGGCTCGATAACATCGATCACATCATCCAAAATTTTGGCCGCAACTGCCCCCGCCTTGCGCATACCTTCAAAATCTGAGGGCGCATAGATATCAATACCGTCTTTGGTTTTGCGGATGCCATAAAGTTTTGCCACGTTCGTGTCCGATCTATCGATGTCTTTTGCTTACCTAGCGATCCGCTGAACGAAACGCAACTCTTGGCCCCAATGTAATTAGGTTGGGGGCGATATCGGCGCGATAGGCTATCACTTCAACCCCAGCGCGTTGTGCGGCGTCTAGCGCAGCGGCATAGGTCGGATCAATGTCGGCGGCGATTGAAACCACATCACAATCGGTGCGGTTCACTAAATAAAACATCATCGCACGATGACCTTGTTCAACCACTTTTGACAGTTCTTGCAAATGCTTGGTACCGCGCGCCGTAACGCTATCGGGAAATTCGGCCGATCCAGTTGCACGGGAAAGGGTCACGGATTTCACCTCGACAAATGTTTGTTGTCCTGATTGATCTGTAAGCAGAAAATCAATCCTACTTCCTTCGCCATATTTAACCTCAGGGCGGAAATCCTGATTTGCAAATTCTGCTATTGCATTGTTTTCCAGTGCCTCTTTCACGATACGATTGGCCTGCGCCGTATCAACCAAAACCATAGCGCCCGTGCGCAACTCAGCAATGCGCCATGCGAATTTTAGCTTTTTCTTGGGATCATCATTGGGTTCGACCCATGCAATGGTCCCATCATCCAGCAGGCCCATCATGGATCCAGGATTTGCACAATGGGCCGTGACCTCGCGTCCATCAAGCAACAAAACATCGCTTAGAAAACGTTTGTACCTGCGGATCAGCTTTGCGCGGATTAAGGGTGATTGAAACTCCATCGAAACGGCCTATAGCTTGGTATGTGAATACGAAAGGAAAGCTATATGACTAACCCGACCGCTGCAATGATCGTCATTGGGGATGAAATTCTATCGGGGCGGACGCGGGATGCGAATATGCATCACCTAGCAGGCGTTCTGACAGAACACGCGATTGATTTGAAAGAGGTCCGCGTGATTAGCGATGATCCCGCTGCAATCACATCAGCTGTGTCGGTGATGTCAAACGCCTATACATATGTGTTCACCTCTGGCGGGATTGGTCCAACGCATGATGATATAACCGCCGATTGTGTGGCAGCGGCCTTTGATTATCACATCGATGTACGCCCAGATGCGCGCAAACTGTTGGCGGATTACTACGCAGAAACGGGGCGCGAATTGAATGATGCGAGACTTCGCATGGCGCGCATTCCAGACAGTGCAACCTTGATCGAGAATCCTGTATCCATCGCACCTGGGTTTGTGTTGAAAAACGTCCATGTCATGGCAGGCGTCCCATCGGTTTTCAAAGCAATGGTTCAAAGTGTTTTGCCCACGCTCACAGGCGGCGCGCCCCTGATCAGCGAAACGCACCGTTGCATGCGCGGCGAAGGCGACATTGCAGCCCCATTGGGTCAGATTGCAGATGAATTTCCAAACCTTTCTATCGGTTCATATCCCTTCCAACAGGATGGGGTTTATGGCACAAACATCGTTGTGCGGGGCACCGACCCTGCAGAGATCAAACGGGCCATAGAAAAGATAGCATATGCAGAAGCAAACTTGGGATGATTTCGGCGATATTCTAACCGCGCTGGACGCCACATGGCCCGCCGCGGCCCATCAAACCGTGGGCCCGTGGATCATCCGCGATGGTCAAGGGGGCGGCAAACGCGTTTCAGCCGCGACACCAAATTCTGATTGGACGCAAGCAGACATTCAAACGGCCGAAGCGGCCATGCGAGATTTGGGGCAATCGCCCCTTTTCATGATCACTGATCAAGATCAAATTTTGGATCAGGTGCTGGGCAAGGCCAGATACGACATTGTTGATCCCGTGAATATCTATTCCACCTCTGTTGATACCCTAACAACTAAAAGGCCACCCAAAGTGTCCATGTTTTCGGTTTGGCCACCGCTTGCAATTGAAATCGACATGTGGGCCGAAGGGGGCATTTCGGATGCGCGTGTCAACGTTATGAAACGTGTTCAGGGCCCGAAAACATCCATTTTGGCGCGCTGGAATGATCATCCCGCAGGCGTCGGTTTTGCGGCCGTTCATGGCAAGGATGCCTTTGTTCACGCGGTGGAAATACGCAACCATCAACGCCAACAGGGTGTGGCCAGTTGGTTGATGAAACAAGCCGCCTTTTGGACCGCGGAACAGGGGGCCAGTCGGCTGAACGTTGCCTGTACCAAGGCAAATGTGGCGGCCAACGCGCTTTATCATTCCATCGGCATGAAAGTTGTGGGAGAGTACCACTATAGAATGAAAGGATAACGGATGAGCGAGAATGATCAGGTCACGGCCCTAAATTTGCCACCCCTATCACCCCTTCCTGAAAAGACACAAAAATATTTTGATATCTGCCAAGAAAAATTGGGAATGGTTCCGAATGTTTTGGTTGCGCATGCGTTTAACATCGACAAATTGAATGCGTTTACAGCGCTTTATAATGAAACGATGTTGGCCGACAGCGGGCTAAGCAAATTAGAACGTGAAATGATCGCGGTCGTCGTATCCTCTGTGAACAAATGCTTTTACTGTTTATCGGCGCATGGTCAGGCTGTGCGCGAATTGTCGGGCGATCCGATATTAGGCGAAATGCTGGTCATGAATTACCGCGTTGCGGATCTAAGTGCGCGGCAACGCGCAATGTTGGATTTTGCCGAAAAAATCACAATTGCAAGCCACCGTATCGAAGAAAGTGATCGCGCTGACCTGCGGTCGGTTGGATTTAACGATCAGGACATCTGGGACATCGCGAATGTCGCGGCCTTTTTCAACATGTCAAACCGCGTGGCCAGTGCCATAGATATGCGCCCAAATGACGCCTATCATGCACAAAGCCGTTAGATCACTTTCCATAGTATTGGTGCTGACCCTAAGCAATCCAGCGTTCGCAGGGCTGGATGTTCCCTATCCCAGTGGCGTTGAGCGTTTGTTCACTGAGCAAACGGAAGATGGAACCCTTCGCGTTCCAATTGCTCCATGGTCGCAACAATCCAGCGTACCACATGAAAAGCGCAGCGGCACAGTCACGGTTTCAACGTTTGAATTACGCGCGACATCCATTACGCCCGAACAGGTTGCGGCACCCATTCGTCAAGCGTTGCGGGACGCAGAATTTCAAATCACCTTGGACTGCATGTCAAATGAATGCGGTGGATTTGATTATCGAGTGAATACGCCCGTCGTTTCACCCCCCAATATGTATGTGAACCTGAGGGATTTTCAGTCCATGACAGGCACCAAGGGATCGGATCAGATTATCAACATTCTGATTTCAAGGATTGGCGAGCGGGTCTATATCCAAGAACGCCGTGTTGATCCCGCGGCAGACGCGCCTGTAACGACCTCGAAAATCACAACCCTCGCTCGACCTAAAATTGCAACAAGCATGAGCTATCAATTCACCCAAACGGGCGCTGTCGCACTTGAAGGGCTGGATTTTACCAGTGGCTCCACAAATTTGGGGGAAGGGCCGTTTTCAGTCCTTTCCGAATTGGCGGACTATCTGCGCCAAAATCCAAATACAAAAATTGTGTTGGTCGGTCACAGCGATGCGGTTGGCGTGTTAGAGGGGAATATCGCTATTTCAAAACAACGCGCCGAAGCAGTGCGTCAGCGTTTGATTTCAAAATACGATATTCAAAAATCGCGCGTCACCGCTGAAGGAATTGCATATCTATCCCCACGGGCCAGCAATCAAACACCAGAAGGGCGTGAACAAAACCGCCGCGTCGAAGCGGTGATTTTGCAATAAATCATCAGTGATCTGGCCCTTTGCGTGCAAAAGTCTGTGCCAAATAATCAATAAATGCACGTACCTTTGGTTGCGTAAATTTACCTGGGGGGTACACCACATAAATCCCTTGGGTTTCTTTTGGCAATTCTGGCATCACATCGAGAACACGACCTTCGGCCAATGCAGATGCGTATAAGAAGGATGGCAAATACGCGCTTCCCAGGCCATTAATCGCCGCATTCAACAGGGATTGCCCATCATTTACCGTAAAGCTGCCCGTTGTACGGAGTTGACGTTTTTCCCCCGTTTACGAGGTCATTTTCCAAACCGCGCCATTCGCCTGATTGGTATAATGCAACAGTTTATGCGCACCCAAATCTTAGATCCGACGCGGGCGGCCCGCGCGTTGAAGATATCCGGGGTTTGCTACCATACGAATTGTTGTTTCCGCGATTTTATGTGCGCGAAGCGAGCTGTCTTCCATCTCCCCCACACGAATGGCGGCATCATAGCCCTCGGAAATCATTTCAATATAGAGATTTTCCAATTCCAAGTTCACGGACACATCTGGAAATTTCGCCAAAAAATCACCCAGCACAGGGACAAATGCGTAAAGCCAAAGTCAGTTGTATCCGACACACGTAGCATCCCAGTTGGTGCCGATGGCATTGAACTGACCAGAGCATCTGCCTCGCCCGCATCGTTCAGCACAAGGCGTGCACAAGCATAATATGCAAGGCCGATTTCAGTTGGCCTAACACGGCGCGTGGTACGATTTAGAAATCGCGCACCAAGTCGTGTTTCAAGACTGGAAATATGTTTCGAAATGGCAGATTTTGAAATCTCCATTTTGCGCGCGGCATCTGCAAAACCACCTTGGCCAACCACGGTGGCAAAGGCTTCCATTTCTGTCAAACGGTCCATATTTTCCTCACTTCTTGTTCCACCTTTTTCGCCGCAAACTTGGGCAAGACTGGGGCAGAAGCAGGACAAGATACAGGTATTTACAAGAAAACTTAAAGGCTAAGCGCCAGCCGCACCCCCTGATCAATCGCGCGTTTTGCGTCCAATTCGACCGCCACTTCCGCACCACCAATCACATGCGGTTCGACGCCGTTGGCAATTAAATCATCTGCAAGGCTGCGTTCGCTTAGCTGACCTGCGCAGAGAACAATCGTATCTGCGGGAATGACACTTGGGTTTTCGCGTGCTTCGCCATGGGAAATGCGCAACCCTTCGGCGGTGATCTCCTCGTAATTCACGCCGCCGATCATTTTTACGCCTTTCATTTTCAACGTCGAACGGTGGATCCAACCCGTTGTTTTTCCAAGACGTTTTCCGGGACGCTCGGCCTTGCGCTGTAGCAAGGTTACATTGCGTGCAGGGGCGGCAGGTTGCGGGCCCTCGGCCAACAATCCGCCACGAATTTCTTCGGGATCCCCAACGCCCCATTCTTTCAACCAGTGGGTCAAATTGGGGGTTTCAGGTGTCGCTGCGTTTGAATGAACAAGGAATTCACTGACATCAAACCCGATGCCGCCAGCCCCAATCACAACCACATTTTCACCTGCGGTCACACGGCCTTGCAAAATATCAATGTAACCGCAGACCTTGTCGCTATCTTGTCCGGGGATTTCAGGATCGCGCGGGGTTACGCCAGTTGCCACAACCACCGCATCAAACCCAGCCAAATCGCCAGCAGATACGCGATGTCCCAATTGTATTTTCACCCCTGTTTCCGCGATCATGGTTTCAAACCAATCCACCAGGCCCCAAAATTCTTCCTTACCAGGAACCTGTTTGGCCATGTTCAATTGCCCCCCAATCTTATCCGCCTGATCGAAAAGGGTGACGTCATGACCGACTTGAGCGGCGGTCATCGCAGTGGCCAAACCAGCAGGGCCCGCCCCAATAACCGCGACACGTTTCGCAGCATCGGTTTTTGTCATGGGCAGTTCGGTTTCATAACAGGCGCGTGGATTCACAAGGCACGAACTGATTTTTCCGCCAAATGTATGATCCAAGCAGGCTTGGTTACATGCGATACAGGGCGTGATGGTATTGCCCTGCCCCGCGGCCGTCTTGGCTACAAAATGGGGATCGGCCAGAAAGGGGCGGGCCATACTGACCATATCCGCGCATCCATCTGCCAGTACATCTTCCGCAACTTCGGGTGTGTTGATGCGATTTGATGTGATCACGGGAATGGACACCTTACCCATTAGTTTTTTCGTCACCCAAGCAAATGCCGCGCGTGGAACGGATGTTGCGATTGTTGGGATACGCGCCTCGTGCCAACCGATCCCTGTATTGATGATCGTTGCGCCCGCGGCTTCGATCGCTTGGGCCAGTTGCACAACCTCTTCATGGGTTGATCCATTGGGGACCAAATCAATCATCGAAAGGCGATAAATAATGATGAAATCCGTGCCAACCGCCGCACGCGCACGCCGCACAATTTCAACAGGCAATCGCATTCGGTTTTCGTACGAACCGCCCCAACGATCCGTGCGTTTGTTTGTGTGGGTCACAAGGAATTGGTTGATAAAATACCCCTCAGATCCCATGATTTCGACACCATCATAGCCTGCGGATTTTGCACGCTGTGCTGTTGCCACAATATCGCTGATTTGTTTTTCAATGCCCTCTTCATCCAACTCTTTGGGAGGAAATGGCGAAATGGGAGATTTTATCGCAGATGGTCCCACACATTCAGGACCATAGGCATAACGCCCCGCATGCAAAATCTGCATCGCAATTTTGCCGCCTGCCTGATGAACGCGGTCTGTAACGATTTGATGATTGGCAATATCAGTTTCATCAAATAACCCCGCCGCACCTGTAAAAACGCCGCCTTCGCGGTTAGGCGCGATGCCACCTGTCACCATCAATGCAACGCCACCGCGCGCGCGTTCGGCGTAAAATTCAGCGACCCGGTTCCAATCTTTTGTCTCTTCCAAATTGGTATGCATCGATCCCATTAGGACACGGTTTTTCAATGTCGTGAAACCAAGATCTAATGGCGCAAGCAGATTGGGGTATGATTGGGACATTTGGGTGCTCCGAACGATAAAGTACCCGTGCAGTATGTCCAATTAATGTGTATTTTGTCACCCGTAACGCGGCGGCACCTAGCCCGCGTTGTGGATATGTCGGCGAAACGCCCTTTTCAGAATTTCCAACCCTTCCCACAACACGGCAACATCGGCCTGCAGATCATATTCCATCGCGCGACCTGCCGAGATGCAAAAGCTGCCTACGGGAACCGAATTGCTCTCGACGAAAATTAGAAAGGTATGGACACCATCCCTGATCGTATTCATGGGGATCGGAATGTAGATCAGCGTGCATGATTACGGTATCAAGTGTTTTGCGTAAGTCGGCTATGCGATTTCGCAGAGATATGACGAGGCCTAATGAAAACGTGCCAACACCACGCTCTAACCCGCTCCAAACTGCGGCGCCCCGAGCCAAAGCAAATTCCATAAAAACTCGAACTTCACGCATTACCTTTGTAATCGTTTAAACCACAACTGATTCTGTCTGCCTCGACCTAGTTCACCAAAATGGCAATTTCATGGCCGCAGTTTGGGCCGCACTATTGGATCCGTCGGAAGGTACCGAACAAACTTAGGCATTTTCGACGCATCCGAACTAATTCCCTTCAAAAGCTTTGCCAAAACCTGTCGCGCGATAAAATCAGCATTAGTTGCACGTTCACGCGCATAAAGATTTGCCATAATCACATATCCACCTCGAAGCGTAATCATTCTGTTGAATTCCGGTTGCAGTTCTTGATCACTCAACTCACCTCGTAAACTAGCATAAATCACACCATTCTTATCAACGATGCGACGCACCTTTGCGCCAAACCCAGCAGCCTGCACCAGTGTTTCGCCCGCGGGTAGTTTTTCTGGATCAATCGGATAATGCGTAACTGTTAACAATCGCGATCGGTCATGTGCTCCAGAACAGGTCACAAAGACACCAAAACCCTTGGTGTCGTCCTGAAAGGTTTGCGCGTCAACGGCGCAAAATCCACGCGGCGCAGAATATCGAATTCCGCTTCGAAATAGGATATCGGTGTTTGTCGGTACAGCGCTGGCATTCAAAAAGCTGCCCGTGTCCATGTCATCACACCCTGTCATAGAACCCATCATAGCGACGGAAACTGCAACTTTTAGGAGTGTTCTGAACATTTACCTCGCCTCAATCGGTATCAACGCACCAAAGCGCCGCCGCGTCCAAATGGAATAGAGGACGATTTCGACAACCGTGATAACAATCATCGAAGCGCCCAATGTAACAGATTTTGGCGCAATGGTAGATAGCCAAAGTGCAGCGCCAGACCCGATGGGTGTATCCCCGTGACCGATGATAATAATTGCAAAGATGTTAACAGCAAAATGAATACCCATTGCCATGGCGATATTCCCCCGCCAGATGGTAATGAAACACAGGATGACGCCTGTTACAGTTGTATTCAAAACATAAAGCACCGAATTGAACCCATAGGTGATCGGATCAAGATGGGCCAAACCAAACAAAAATGATGGAACATAAACCGCCCAAAACAAACGCGCCTTGCGCGAATAAATCAATCGCAACAAATAGCCACGAAAAAACAATTCTTCTGCACCGATTTGCAGAAAAACAAGAACGATCAAGGGCAGCAAATAGATCAGCCAATCCAATATCGAAACCACGTCATTGCGCGTGTATGGAGGTGCCCCCATGACCCAAGTCGCCGCAAGAACCAATAGTTCCAGCAGAAGCAAGATCACAAATATATAGGCAAACGCCACGCGAAAATCCGACCATCGAATTTTTCCTGATCGGCCATAAAGGTGCGGGATTGAAAATCCAAACAGCACGCGTGTTACAGCACCCGTACCCAACCAAATCGGGATAAATGACGCCAAAAACAGAATAAGCGTTATTTGGGAAGATTGGGTCAAATCAATTCCAGCCATTCCGTTCAGGAAAAATCCAACACCAAATAGGCCCAGTCCGTAAATCGCGACAATAATCACGGCACCAACTAGAATGCGCCAAACAGCAAATGTTTGATCCATTTGATAACCTGTCGACATCCCTGCTCCCAATTTTGACAACTTTGCCCGCTTTACCCACCCTAGTTTACAATAGGGGCGAAGACCAAGTGGTGGATTTCATATTTTTTTGCACCGTTGAAGAATTGCAATTCTGTCGCAACAGGCTTATTTGTCGAAAAAACATGGGACTTATGGGAGAAGGTAATGAACTGGATCAATAACTACGTTCGCCCGCGCATTAATTCGATTTTTTCACGTCGCGAGGTGCCAGAAAACCTTTGGTCCAAATGCGATGAATGTGGAACCATGCTGTTTCACCGCGAACTTTCGGACAATTTGAACGTATGCACGCAGTGCGGGCATCACATGGCGATTTCACCACGTGACCGATTTGCCGGGTTGTTCGACGGTGGCATTTTCGTTGAAATTGATGTCCCACAACCTGTGACGGACCCACTTGGGTTTAAGGATCAGAAAAAATATCCTGACCGCATGAAGGCGGCCCAAAAGAAAACCGATGAAAAAGAGGCAATGTTGATTGCAGAAGGTGAAATTGGGCGCACCCCCATCGTTGCCGCAGCCCAAGATTTCAGTTTTCTTGGTGGGTCTATGGGCATGTATGTGGGCAACGCCATCATCGCCGCAGCAGAACGTGCCGTTGAACTGAAACGCCCGCTAATCCTATTTTCCGCCGCAGGTGGCGCACGTATGCAAGAAGGTATTCTAAGCCTGATGCAAATGCCTCGAACAACCGTTGCGGTTCAAATGCTGAAAGAGGCGAACCTACCCTATATCGTTGTTTTGACACATCCTACAACGGGCGGTGTAACAGCATCCTATGCAATGTTGGGCGATGTTCAGATCGCAGAGCCCAACGCGCTGATTTGTTTTGCAGGTCCACGTGTGATCGAACAAACCATCCGCGAAACGTTGCCCGAAGGGTTCCAGCGCGCCGAATACCTGTTGGATCATGGTATGTTGGATCGCGTGACACCGCGCACAGAATTGCGCGAGGAATTGATTACGATTGTACGCATGCTGATGAAAAAATCACCTGCGATCAAAGGTGATTTGCCCGCGCCCGCCGCGCAATCTGATGACACCCCTGCTTAACACGAAAAGTCAGCATTCATGACAACCCAAACATCTGATCACATCCTGGAAAGGATGATGGCCCTGCACCCCAAGGTGATTGATTTAACCTTGGATCGCATGTGGCGCCTTCTTAAAAACCTTGGAAATCCGCAAAATGATTTGCCCCCCGTAATCCACATTGCAGGCACGAATGGCAAAGGATCAACACAAGCGATGATCCGCGCGGGATTAGAGGCGGCAGGTAAAAAGGTGCACGCCTATACCTCACCCCATTTGGCCCGGTTTCATGAACGCATTCGTCTGGCGGGCGCGTTGATTGACGAAGATCACCTAACCGAAATTTTGGACGAATGTTACGCCAAAAACGGTGGCGAAACGATCACGTATTTTGAAATCACCACCGCGGCCGCGATTTTGGCCATGGCGCGCACACCTGCGGACTATACATTGTTGGAGGTGGGATTGGGTGGCCGACTGGACGCCACCAACGTGATTGATCAACCGCTGCTTAGCATCATCACACCAATCTCGATCGATCATGAACAATTCCTTGGCAATACCTTGACAAAAATCGCATGGGAAAAGGCAGGGATCATCAAACGCCGATGCCCCGTTATCGTGGCCCCACAACCCGAAGAGGCGATGGATGTGATCGAGGCAACCGCCGAACCCCATCACGCCCAAATCATCGCCCAAGGCCAGCATTGGCACATTGACACGGAACGTGACGGGTTGATGTTTCAGGACGATACAGGTGTGGTCCAATTACCGCGCCCCAATTTGCCAGGTGATCACCAAATTGAGAACGCTGGAACGGCCGTTGCGGCGCTGCGCCACCTTGGGTTCAACGATGAGGTTTGCGAAGCCGCCGTGTCACAAGCCCATTGGCCCGCCCGCATGCAGAAATTAAATACTGGCCCCATCATTGACAGCGCGCCACATGCCGAAGTTTGGCTGGATGGTGGACACAATCCAGCCGCGGGTCAGGCGATTGGACATCATTTGGGAACCCTATGCAAACGCCCCACCTATTTGATTTGTGGCATGCTGAACACCAAAGATATCAGCGGCTATTTAAACCCAATTGCGTCCCATGTCGAAAAATTGATCGCTGTATCCATTCCGGGTGAAATGAACACACTGCCCGCTGCGGACACCGCAGTAGCCGCACGCGACGCAGGAATGCAGGCAGAAACAGCAGATGACGTATTAAGCGCCACGCGCGAAATCGTGAAAAATGACCCAAATGCTCGCATATTAATCTGCGGATCCCTGTATTTGGCTGGAAATATCCTGCGAAATCATGCGTGATTCGAAAAAGATTCGTTTTAGCGAATCACTTTTGTTGACTGATTCGCATTACTCTGCATATATTGTAGTTAAGCGGGGCTGCATCACAACTGGTTGAGGACAGCTTGGCTTATGGATAAGGTTTGCATACAGGCAAAAAAGCTCGGTTCCTTAGTGAACCGAGCTACAAATCCGTTCAGAACACATAAAGGTCAATCTGTCGTTCAGGCCGTGGATCACAGCATGTTAAACATTCCCTGGACTTTTCACACATTCGACGGACAATCCGGCACAATTTCAATGTTGGCAATACTTAGATCGCGCGTCTAGGCGCTAGTCTGGTCTCAATCGCAGTGAAATATCACGGATCAACCGATGCGGTGAATGATATTTTTGGGCCAAAAAAGATCGGTAAAGCGATCCCGATCAATTGCGGGTTGGACAGGCAATATTTGTAATCATTAGCCCCAATCCGCGCCTTGCATTTCGTTTAGGCGACTGGCCGTACGTTTGAATTCAAAAACGCCCTCACCCTCAAGATATAACATTTCTGGGCGTGCGGCGGCAGAACAGATCAATTTGATATTCGCCTCATAAAGCGTATCAATCAGTGTCACGAAGCGCTTTGCCTCGTTAAAATTGCTGCGGCCAAGTTGTGGAATATCGTCAATCACAATCAAACGCAATTGTTCACAAAAGGCCAGATAATCCCCAGGCCCCAAATTTTGTCCGCACAGATCAAAAAACGCAAACCGCCCAATCCCACTGTGAAATGCAGGAATGCGCAATGAACGCCCCTTATGTGTAATTGTAAATTCCTTGGCCTGACCCAATGTCAAATCCTGCCAAATTGCATCCATCTGCGCACGTGTGTCTGGGGAAATAGGGGTGAAATATGTTTCCTCGCCCTTTAACCTATTTTGACGATAATCAGTGTCACTGACGATTTCTTTTACGACTAGTTTTTCGGAAATCAAATCAATAAAGGGCAGGAACAATTGACGGTTCAAACCGTCCTTATACAAATCCTTGGGGATACGGTTTGAGGTTGTGACGATTACAACGCCCACCTCAAACAGTTTTTCGAACAATCGGCCAACGATCATTGCATCCGCGATATCTTTGATCTGCATTTCATCAAATGCCAACACCCGAACGCTGTCTGACACGGCCTTGGCTACAGGGTCAATCGCGTCCTTTGCACCACCTTTTCGTGCCTGATGCAGGGCATTTTGTATTTCCTGCATAAAGGCGTGGAAATGAACCCGCCTAACGGGAACAGCCAAGCTTTCGACAAACAAATCCATCATCATGGATTTACCGCTTCCGACCCCGCCCCATAAATACACACCCTTTGGTAGCGGGGGCGCTTTGCGAAAAAAACCCTTTTTGACTGGCTGAGCTAGCGCTGCCCTGGTCCGTTCAAATTCAGGCAATATTGCGCGCTGCGCAGGGTCGTCGCGCAAAACACCCGCGTCGATACGACTTTGATATAGGGTCAATAAATCCATGCGCGATGATTAACGGCTCGTTCAAAATTAGGGAAGGGATTTTTGATGGCTGGGTAAGAGACATCAAGCTTGCCGCTTCGAATGTGACAACTCAAACGCAATTACAAACCGTGACAGGATTGGGAATTGGGTATTGTACGGACGATATTTTTGCGCAGGCAGTGCCTCCAAATCAATATCCAACGCTTGCCCAAACGCTTCAAATTGAAAAACTTGTTGCCGATAGAACCAATATCCTGTCGTTCCGAGATTTCCCCCGACATTGATTTTTGACGCAAAGCGCCGCAACGAAATTTAAGCACCCGCTAAAAACAACTTGCCTTTGGGGTTTGTCTGAACCAAGCACAATTTAACATCCCCGGTGTGGAGCGAAGCATGCAGTCAAAGGCCCCCTTGTACACCCCCATCCTATTGGTTGGTTGCTTTATCATTTTGGTCAGCTTCGCGGTGCGCGCCTCTTTTGGGGTATTCCAAATCCCGATTGCCGAAGGATTTGGTTGGTTGCGTGCGGAATTTTCACTGGCCATCGCAATTCAAAACCTAGCCTGGGGAATTGGTCAGCCGATTTTTGGAGCGATCGCCGAACGTGTCGGTGATCGCATGGCCATTATTCTAGGTGCCGTGATGTATGCGGCGGGACTTGTCCTATCCTCTTTTGCTGTTTCGCCCGAGGCGCATCAAATGTACGAAATCCTTGTGGGTTTCGGTGTTGCGGGCACGGGTTTTGGCGTCATCTTGGCGGTTGTTGGCCGCGCCAGCAGCGATGAACATCGTTCGATGTCCTTAGCCATCGCAACTGCCGCAGGCAGCGCAGGGCAGGTGATTGGCGCACCCTTGGCGGAATATCTTCTAACACTTATGAGTTGGCAAAACGTCTTTATCGTCTTTGCTGCAATGATCCTGTTCACATTGCTATCCCTGCCCATGATGAAAAGCCCCAAGGCGGCAACCCGCCAAGAATTAGAGGAAAGCATGGGCGAAATCCTGATCAAGGCGCTAAAAGATCCCAGCTATACTA
>JAAEZW010000238.1:3268-3825 GCA_018222665.1 Paracoccaceae bacterium | reverse complement strand
TTGTGATTTTGATTATTGCGGGATGCACCACGCAGTTTCGGAACCAAGGATATATCCCGACTGAGGAAGAGATCAGCGCATTGGTCGTCGGTATCGATACACGCGATAGCGTGTTTGAAGCATTGGGTACACCGACAACCTATGGCGTGTTGCAAGAGGATCAGGCGTATTACGTGCGCTCTCGTTTTGAACGCATCGGTGCGCGCGCACCCACAGAGGTTGAACGTCAGGTTCTTGCCCTTGCCTTTGATCAGGATGGCGTTTTGACAGCCTTGGCACAATATTCTTTGACGGATGGGCAGGTTGTCGTGCTTAATACGGATGTGACCGAAAGCGGGACCGAAAGCCTTGGCATCTTTAGACGTATTGTTGCATCCATCGGTCGTCCAACAGCAGGCCAGTTTATCCGCTAGTGTCGCAGCCTTGTTACATCGGGCATCTAAGCCCATGGTTAACGGGCCGATTATATGAGTGGGGGCAGGAATGCTTGTGTTAGAAAAGGGACGATATCGCGCCCGCATCGCTGAAACACCAGATGACGTTGCCGTGGCTCAAAC
>JAAEZW010000238.1:0-3258 GCA_018222665.1 Paracoccaceae bacterium | reverse complement strand
ACGACTGTTTTGGTTTGAACCATTCACATGGATTGGACCAAGACGCCTTTGATGATCTTTGCGAACATATGCTGGTTGAGGACGCAGAAACATCTGACCTGATCTGTTGTTATCGCATCATGCATTTAAACAGCGGGGATGACATCACCCGATCCTATTCTGCGCAGTATTATAATTTGTCGGCGCTGCAATCCTATCAGGGCAAATTGGTGGAAATGGGACGATTTTGCATTCATCCCGCGTGCAATGATCCTGATGTGCTTCGCATCGCGTGGGGGGCTATGACTCAATATGTGGATGATAATGATGTCTCACTCTTGTTTGGTTGTGCATCGTTTCATGGCACGGACCAAGACGCCTATCGCGACAGTTTTGCTATGCTGCGTGACAAACATCTGGCCCCAAAACGTTGGTTGCCGCGGGTTAAGGCCCCGAATGTGTTTCGTTTTGCCCAACGCCTGACAGGGGCGCCTGATATGAAACAGGCGAAGCGGCGCATGCCGCCCTTGTTGAAAACCTATCTGATGATGGGCGGCTGGGTCAGTGATCATGCGGTGGTGGATGCCCAGATGAACACGCTGCATGTGTTCACAGGTGTTGAAATCGGATCAATCCCACCTGCGCGAAAGCGGCTTTTGCGTGCATTGACTTGACCTTTTCATCGATGCGGAATAGCCCAAGTCTATGGCACGTTCTCCTTTACTTCAGCTTAATCAAATCTCACTGACCTTTGGAGGTGATCCTGTGTTTCACGATCTGGACTTGGTCGTGCATTCGGGCGATCGAGTTGCGCTGGTTGGGCGCAATGGGACCGGCAAATCCACCTTGATGAAGGTCATGGCAGGTTTGGTTGAGGCCGATCAGGGCCTGCGCGTTGTCCCCCCCGGCAGCGGCGTTGGATACATGGAACAGGACCCAACGATGGAGGGGTTTGCAACCCTTGGTGATTATGCGGCTAGCGCGCTTGAACCGGGAGAGCTTTATCGTGTGGAACGCGCAGGCGAGGGGTTAAAGTTTGATCCGGATCGCGCGGTGTCCACCGCATCGGGTGGCGAAAGGCGACGCGCAGCCTTGGCCAAATTAATGGCCGAAGCGCCCGAATTGATGTTGCTGGACGAACCGACCAACCATCTGGATATTCTGGCGATTTCTTGGTTGGAAAATGAATTGAAATCAACCCGCGCGGCCTATGTCCTTATTTCCCACGACCGTGCGTTTTTGAATGCGTTGACACGGGCAACCCTTTGGATTGATCGCGGACAGGTGCGCCGCAACGAAGAGGGGTTTTCCAGGTTCGAAGCATGGCGGGACAAGGTGTGGGATGAAGAGGACATCCAACGCCACAAAATGGACCGCAAGATCAAATCAGAGGGGCGATGGGCCGTCGAAGGGATCAGCGCGCGGCGCAAACGCAATCAGGGACGCCTGCGCGCGCTAAAAGATTTGCGGGCTGAACGGGCGTCCATGATCAAACGTCAGGGCACGGCGGCCATGGAATTGGCCGCGGCCCCCAAATCGGGCCGCAAGGTGATTGAAGCCACAGGTATCTCCAAAAGCTTTGGGGACAAAACCATACTCAAACCGTTTTCGATCAAAATTCAACGCGGGGACCGCATCGCATTTGTTGGGCCAAATGGGGTGGGGAAAACTACCGTGTTGAACATGCTGATGGGGAAAGAGGCACCTGATACGGGCACAGTGCAACACGGCACAAACCTTTTGCCAGCCTTGTTTGATCAGACGCGTGCGCAACTGGATCCCGATATGACCCTATGGGAAAGTTTGGCGGGCGATCCCGAAATACGGGTGTCGGGCAAGGCCGATCAGGTTTTGGTGCGCGGACAGCCCAAACATGTGGTTGGGTACCTGAAGGAATTTTTGTTTGATGAGGCACAAGCGGGTGCCCCCATCCGCAGCCTAAGCGGTGGGGAAAAGGCGCGGGTTTTATTGGCAAAAATCATGGCACGTGAAAGCAATCTGTTGGTCTTGGACGAACCGACCAACGATTTGGATGTTGAAACGCTGGACCTGTTACAAGAACTGCTTGATTATTACGACGGCACAGTCATTTTGGTCAGCCACGACCGTGATTTCCTGGATCGTGTGGCCACGGCCACCGTCGCGATGGAAGGGGACGGCCGCGCCACGGTCTATGCGGGTGGGTGGAGCGATTATCAATCGCAAAAGCCCAAAGAGGATCCCGCAAAACCAGAGGGTAAGCGCGTCCAATCAGGCGAAAAATCTGCACCCAAGCCCCAACAAAAAAAGAAAGAGGCAGGGTTAAGTTACACCGAAAAGCACCGTTTGGAAAAACTGCCCGCGATTATCGAACGTCTAGAGGCCGAGATTGCAAAGTTAGAAGAATTCATGTCCGACCCTGATTTGTTTTCCAAAGAGCCTGTGAAATGGCAAAAGGCGACTGAGGCCTTGGTTGAACGACAATCCGCGTTGGCCGAGGCCGAAGAGGAATGGTTGGTATTGGAAGAAAAGGCTAGTGCCGAAGAAATAGGACGATCGACCAAAGTAATTTAGGCTCAGATTGAATTTCTTAGCACAGATCATGCGCGGTCGAAGCGTAGCGGAGACTTATCGCGTATGATCCAGCCCACGCCCATCCCGTAAAACCATAGGTTTGCCTTCGGAAAAACAGTGCGGGAGCTTCATTTCATTCAGCCCTGTTAACCGCCCACGAGGGTGTGCTTAATTGTTGAAAAATAGAAATAAAGACGAAAAGTTGTGTCAAAGGCATACGTCTAGTCGATAAATTAGGCGACATGGACTTCTGACAAATAGCATAACTCAACTTATGAAAACGCCAGCGCAGAATAGACCCTGACTTAGTCCGTTTTTGGATCTTTCCGAAAATTCTTGGCCAGTGCCGAAATCATAAAAACGGTTAGGGATATGCGCAACAGATGATGCAATGTCACGACCGCTGGATTGGCCGATAGGCTGAGCGCAATCAGGGACATTTCGGTAACGCCCCCCGGTGCAAATGAAATCATAGATACCAGAAAGCTTATGTCTGTCACGCGGATCAGGATCAGGCTGATCACAAAACTCAGCAGGATCATAAACCCAACGCTGAGTATCGAGAGGCAAATTGCGCGTCTGATGGCCGAAAGCTGCATGCCCCCAAATCGACTTCCGAGTGCCGTTCCGATGACGACCTGCGCAATAATAACAACCCATTGGGGCAGGGCGATGGTTACCAAACCACTTAACCCAATGGCCGCGGATGCAATCAACGGACCCATC
>JAAEZW010000237.1 GCA_018222665.1 Paracoccaceae bacterium | reverse complement strand
AACTGCGACAGGTCATGCAGCCTTCGACCATTTGCATATCAAACTGACCGCAACTCGGACAGGCTTTGCCACGGTTTTCATTCAGGTTCACAACCTGCTGGCCCGCTTTGGGGTCTTCTTTTAACCCCATCCCTTCGCCTTCCAAAAACCCGATGGCGATCATATGTTGTTCTAACACGCCCCCAATGGCCGCCAAGATTGACGGGATGTATTTCCCCTGCACCCAGGCCCCACCACGTGGATCGAAAACGGCTTTCAATTCTTCAACCACAAAACTGACATCGCCACCGCGGCGGAACACGGCCGAAATCATGCGGGTCAGGGCCACGGTCCACGCAAAATGTTCCATATTTTTTGAATTGATGAACACCTCAAACGGGCGACGGTAATCGTTGATAATGACGTCATTAACGGTGACATAAATCGCATGTTCGCTATCTGGCCATTTGAGTTTATATGTATTGCCCTCTAACGCTTGGGGCCGATCCAGTGGTTCGGCCATATAAATCACATCTGCACCCTGATCCGCCTCTGGCGCAGCTTCGCTGCTTTCCGAGACGCTGAGGACTGATCCTGTCACATCATTCGGGCGATAGGTGGTACAGCCCTTACATCCCGTTTCATAGGCCTGCATGTAGACGTCCTGAAAATCATCGAAACTGATATCTTCGGGGCAATTGATTGTTTTTGAAATCGAACTGTCGATCCACTTTTGCGCAGCAGCCTGCATTTTCACGTGATCCAACGGCGCAAGTGTTTGTGCGTTTACGAAATAATCGGGCAGGTCTGCGTCGCCATATTTATCGCGCCACATTTGCACGGCGTAATCGACGACTTCTTCTTCGGTACGGGTTCCGTCCTTTTGCAAGACTTTGCGCGTATAGGCATAAGCAAAAACGGGTTCGATCCCTGAACTTACATTGCCTGCATAAAGGCTAATGGTCCCTGTTGGCGCGATTGACGTAAGCAGGGCATTACGAATGCCATGCGTGCGGATTTGATCGCGTACATCCTCGTCCATTTGCATCATGGCATCAGAGGCCAAAAACGGATCGGCGTCGAATAGTGGAAATGCGCCCTTCTCCTTGGCAAGCTCAACCGACGCCAGATATGCGGCGCGCGCGATGGCGTGCAACCAGCGGTCGGTTTGACGCGCCGCCTCGTCTGACCCATACCGCAAACCCGTCATCAACAGCGCATCTGCCAACCCCGTTACGCCCAGACCAATGCGGCGTTTGGCTTGTGCTTCTTGTGCTTGTTGTGGCAGCGGAAATTCTGATGCATCCACCACATTGTCCATCATGCGTACGGCTGTGGAGACCAGTTTGCTCAACCCATCAACATCCAAATCCGCGTCCGCCTCAAACGGGTCCTTGACCAAACGGGCCAGATTGATTGATCCCAACAAACAGGCGCCATAGGGTGGCAATGGCTGCTCTCCACAGGGGTTTGTGGCCGCGATTGTTTCGCAATATCCCAGGTTATTGGCCTTATTAATGCGATCAATGAAAATCACACCCGGCTCCGCATAGTCATAGGTGGACCGCATGATTTTATTCCACAAATCCCGCGCCTTCACCGTTTGATATACCTTACCATCAAACACCAAATCCCAGGATCCGTTGGCCTTGACCGCTTCCATAAACGGGTCTGTGACCAAAACCGACACATTGAACATCCGCAGACGCGCGGCATCCGATTTCGCGGTTATAAAATCCTCAATATCGGGATGATCGCACCGCATGGTCGCCATCATTGCACCACGGCGTGATCCCGCGGACATGATGGTGCGGCACATACTGTCCCAAACATCCATGAACGACAGCGGCCCAGATGCATCCGCCGCGACCCCCGTGACCAAGGCGCCTTTGGGGCGTATCGTACTGAAATCATAGCCAATTCCGCCGCCTTGTTGCATGGTTAATGCGGCCTCTTTCAGCATGTCAAAAATACCGCCCATGCTGTCGGGGATTGTGCCCATGACAAAGCAGTTGAACAATGTCACCTTGCGTGCGGTCCCAGCGCCCGCTGTAATGCGACCCGCGGGCAAGAATTTGAAATCCTCAAGTGCCCCGTTAAATTCGTTTTCCCAGCGATCCGCATCCTTTTCAACCACGGCCAAGGCGCGAGCAATTCGACGCCACGTATCTTCAACAGTACCATCAAGAGGCGTTCCATCTGCCTCTTTAAAACGATACTTCATATCCCAGATTTGTTCGGCGATTGGGGCTGCGAAACGTGTCATACTCTGGTACTCCAACTGGCGTGATTTTCTACGTGATCGGATTAGATAAAATAGAGCTTACACCATCCAAGGTCAACTTGCCAAACCCAGAATTATCGCTATTCTACACCACAAATTGGGATTAGATATGACAAAACAACTACATCTTGTGAAGCTTAGCGTCGGGAGCGAGGGAATCGAGGGCCTACGTGCATGGCAGGCAAGCGCCCCCGCACAGGGGCCAGATGGGTTGCCACGCCATATCACACGGATGTGGCCCAAACAGGAAAAACAACTCTTGGACGGCGGGTCAATCTATTGGGTGATCAAGCGGTTCATCCAATGCCGCCAACGCATTTTACGCCTTGATGAAGTCATCGGTGGGGACGGCATTCGCCGCTGCGCAATTGTGCTTGATCCTGAACTGATCCTAACCACCCAAGTGCCCCGCCGCCCCTTCCAAGGATGGCGGTATTTAAAGGCAGAGGATGCCCCGCTAGACCTCAGCAAATCCCGCGCATCAGAAGATCCATTGCCCCCCGAATTGGCGGGCAAATTGGCCGAAATCGGTGTGCTGTAACGCGTCGGTATAACGTCGGTATCACGTCGGTGCGAAAGTTAACGATGTGTTAATTGCGGTCGTGACGTGATCCATTAACGATCGTCAAATTACAAACCCAGCTTATCCAACAAATCCGCCAGATCACGACGTTCGTCCGCTGATACATCGGCACCGCGTGCGCGCAGAAGGCAGGCTTGGGATTTTAAGATCAACCCATCACTTAGAATTTTTAGGTGATTGGCCCGCAGGGTTTCGCCCGAGGATGTGATATCGGCAATCGCCTCGGCCGTTTCGTTTTTCACGGTGCCTTCAGTGGCGCCTTGGCTGTCGACGATCTGATAATCCGCAACACCCGCCTGTTTCAGGAATTCACGCACCAAGCGGTGATATTTCGTGGCGATCCGCAAACGGAACCCGTGACGCGCGCGAAATGCGGCGGCGGCAGCATCCAGATCGTCCAAGGTATCCACATCAACCCAGCAGTTCGGCACGGCCAAAATCAGATCGGCAAAACCGAAACCCAGTTCTGCCATCACCTCAACCCGCTGATCCCATGCGGCCAATTTTTCGCGGATCAGGTCAATCCCCGTGACGCCCAAATGAATGCGGCCCGCGGCCAATTCGCGGGGAATTTCACCTGCAGACAGCAGAACCAATTCCACACCCGTCACACCATCCACGGCGCCTGCATATTCGCGATCTGATCCCGTGCGCGCCAGTGTCACGCCGCGCGCGCCAAACCAGTCAAAGGTTTTTTCCATCAAGCGCCCTTTGGAGGGTACACCCAGTTTAATGGTCATGACGCGCCTCCTGCGATTTGGATCAAAAGATCGGGGCGAATAACCCCGCCCACCGCAGGAATGGCATCGCCTTTGCCCAACTGTTGGGTCAGGGCATCGTATCGCCCGCCTGTGGCGATGGGGCTAAGACCCGCATGATCGGTTGCGTGAAATCCAAACACAAACCCATCGTAATATTCCATCGACGTGCGGCCATAGCTGGTTTCAAACATCAGGGTGGATGTTTCAACACCGCGGGCATCCA
>JAAEZW010000236.1 GCA_018222665.1 Paracoccaceae bacterium | reverse complement strand
GAACGTTTAAGGATCGCGCAACACGGTTGAGCGAAGAAACCGATAGCGATTACGTACGTACGGTTGTTGATTTTGTGTTGGCGGAAAGCGACCGTTCGTTCCTAACACCGAGTTAGTGTTATGAAACTTGCCATTCTCTTAGGTGCGGGACAACTGCCAGTGATGATCAAACAGGCGCACCCAGATGCGCATGTTGTCGGGTTTGAGGGGATGCCAACCGAACTGGTTAATATTGCACATTTGCATCGCTTTGAACGTTTGGGTGCGTTGTTTTCCGATCTGCGTGATCGCGGCGTCAGTCATATCGTTATGGCGGGTGCCATGTCGCGCCCTGATTTTGCACCTGATCTATTGGATGAGTTTACCAAATCGGCATTGCCTGCCCTGATGGAGGCCATGGCGCATGGGGATGATCACCTATTGCGCTATCTGATTGTGTTGATCGAAGGGCAGGGGTTCAGCGTTATTGGGGCACATTCCTTATTGCCACTAACACAGCCCGCAGGTGTTTTAGCGGGGCAGGTGCCCGCGGATGTTGAGCGTGATATTGCACGCGCTGATCAGGTTTTGAAAACCCTTTCGCCTCTGGATGTAGGGCAGGGCGTTGTTGTCGAAAATGGTTTGGTTTTGGGTATTGAAACCTTGCAAGGGACAGATGCGCTTTTGTCATTTGTGGCGGCAACGGCGCCAAATTTGCGCAGCCCCATCGGTGGCGTATTTGTGAAACGCCCAAAGGCGGGTCAGGACCTGCGCGTGGATATGCCAACCATTGGTCCCAATACGATTGATCTGGTGGCCAAGGCGGGATTGTCGGGAATTGTAATATCCCCTGATGCCTGTGTTGTTGTTGATGTCCACCAGACAATTGAACGTGCAAACAACCACGGCATTTTCATTGCAGCGGCCGAGGCGACATTATGAAAATCGCATTAATCGCGGGTGAAGCATCGGGGGATAAATTGGGCGCGGCCCTGATTGATGGGTTTGACGCGATCTTGGAACAGCCCGCTGATTTCATTGGTGTTGCGGGTCCCCGCATGATGGCACGGGGCATGGACAGCCTGTTTGCGATGCAGGAATTGTCCGTCATGGGGATTGTCGAAATCCTGAAACAATACCCACGCCTAAAACGGCGCTTGAATGAAACGGCGGACTATATCATCGCGCAAAATCCAGATGTGTTGATCACAATTGATGCCCCTGAATTTTCCCTGCGCTTGGCGAAAATAATCCATGCCAAATCGGATATTCCCACGGTACATTATGTGGCACCCACCGTTTGGGCATGGCGCCCAAAACGCGCGGATAAGATGGCGCAGTTCATTGATCATGTCTTGGCGCTCTTTCCGTTTGAGCCGCCACTGATGCAGTGCGCAGGCATGTCCTGTGATTTTGTGGGTCATCCTGTTGTCACTGATCCGATAGCCACAGATGAGGAAGCGGTGGCATTTCGCGATGATTTCGGGATTGGGGATGCGCCACTGGCCTTGATCCTACCCGGATCGCGCAACAGTGAAGTTTCAAAACTCATGGTCCCATTTGGGGAAACTCTGGCCTTGGCGCGCCAAACGATGCCCGATTTGCAATGCTTTCTGCCCGCCGCACCCCATGTTGTTGGCGCCGTGCAAGAGGCGGTTCAAAATTGGCCCATTCGGCCCATTGTCTTGGATCATCGAGAGTTAGGGGAAACCGCCTATGATGCCGCGAAACGCGCAGCCTTTCGCGCGGCGGATGTGGCCCTGGCAGCTTCTGGAACGGTCTCGCTTGAATTGGCGGCAAACGATACGCCCATGGTGATTGCCTATGATATGGTATGGCTGTCCCGTCAGATCATTGGACGCATGTTGATTACGGATACAGTGACATTAGTGAATTTGGTGACAGATACCCGTGTCATTCCCGAATTCATCGGCAAAAACTGTCGCGCTGATCTGATTGCGCCCGCGCTTGTTGCAACCCTAAATGCGCCACAGGGGCAATTAGGGGCCTTGCGCAATACTATGGATAAACTGGGCAGGGGTGCGACATCACCAGGGACGCAGGCGGCGAGATCGGTGATCAGATTTTTGAACAGGGCTTAGCGCGCGGGCAAGGCATCATAGCTTTTGGTGAACCCTGCAAGCGACATTGGGAATGTGATCGCCTGTTCGGGTTGTTGGATATGCGTGATCGACAGTATTGCACGATCCCCAGCCTTCATCAAATCCACGTCCTCTGGTGAAAATCCGATACGGGCAATGCAGCCGATTTTATTGCAAAACGTATATGGGTATTGTTTTGCATTGGTTTTGGAATAGCGTATGACCAGCGGCGCTGTCAAAAGTGTTTCAAGTGGGACCGTAATATCGGCTCCCGCGACAGCGGTTGGATTCGATTGAACCCGAAACAGCGAAATTTCAGCGATTGGTGAGTTATCCTCTGTCAGGATCAATTGCGTCATATTACAGAGATCGTTTCCAGTTTCCGTCACAACACAACGGACCGCCCAATCCCCATTTTCTGCACGAATATAGGGTTCGCCAATATTTGCCTTGGGCAAGAGCGGTTGACCCAATGAAAGCTGAGAGGCCTCTTGCGCATATGCGCTGCTGGCAAGTATTGTGGCGATAACCAATGGTTTTACAATATATTGCACGACGACCCTCGTTTTGTAGAAAATGTGGGCACACGTTGCCCTGAAACGCATCTGGTTACAACTGGATTCACAACACTTGGCGGAAATTCACAACATGTACTTGAAGATCGCGATGTAACACCCTGAAACAAAAAGAGGTTTGCAAAAGCAAACCCCCCGTTTTTGTTTTCTCTCCCCGTCGGACTGGCCGACCTATGGCCACGACGCTACGAAACAATTTTATGTCGGTCAACAGTTAAAATGACCAATCTTAAAAATATTTAAAATTCAATTTCCCTTTGCGAAACCCATGAAAAAAGATCGCGCCAAGGCGCGGCCAGTTACAAGGGACGTCATGCCAACCAGAAAAACTTGATCGAACATGCGCCATAGACTGGCATAAAGCTCTTATCGATGTATTCTAGGCACGAACATGGGACGATCACGCCGTGTCGGGGTCGAGGATGTAGGATCGGCACTGGGTCAAGCACTGGTTGAAGAGCTAAAGGGCACAACACGCCGCCGCATTATTCGCGGAGTGCTGGGTGGGTTTTTTAAGGGGTGTTAATTTGGTCAATTAGAATGCTGATTTTTTCAAACTAAAACATGAGCACGATGCACTCTCAGGCAATGATAACTTCCTGGCTTTTTATGTAATATCGACGGTTAAGCCCCCGCCCTTGGGGGTGGGCGTGGGCTGGATCATACGCGATTAGTCTTCGCTTCGGCTCAGACCGCGCATGATCTGGATGAATAAAATCAATGGTTGTTGTGATATTATTCATAACTGCAAAGTCCCCGTTCATAAGGCGTGTTATTCAGTTTTCTGCCAGTCTACAGACTTACGGGCGCAGTTCATTGATTTTCACCACGTTTTGCACATCATCTGAAACGTCTTGCGAACATTAAAACAGGGCGTTTACCTGATTATTTGAGGAAGCTCTATTTAACGGCGCCGCGTTTTTCAAACCTTGGGAGCATGGCCGAGAAATCGCGTCCTGCGCCATCTTCGTCTTCTACAAATGTGCGATATAGCTCGGTTGCGGCTTTGCCCAATGGGGTATCCGCATCGGCGGAACTTGCGGCCTGTTGGCTTAGGCGCAGATCTTTTAGCATCAGATCGGCGGCAAATCCAGGTTGATAATCATTATCCGCAGGGGATTGGGGGCCGACACCTGGGGCAGGGCAATAGGCGTTCATTGTCCAGCTGTACCCAGAGGAGGTTGAGACAACATCAAACATCGCCTGACGATCCA
>JAAEZW010000235.1 GCA_018222665.1 Paracoccaceae bacterium | reverse complement strand
GGATTGCGTATGCACCACACCCTTGGGCCGCCCCGTGGTGCCAGAGGTATACATGAGCAATGCATCATCGCCTGATGAGACAGAATGCAGCTCTGCTTGCTGCCCCGTAGGCTTATACAGGTTCAGGCGTTCAGGTTTAACCTGATGAAACACATCCAGTTGCGTTTCATGAACGAAAGCCACCCGCGCCTCAGAATGATCCATGGCATAGCCAAGCGCATCTGGACCCGCAGCCAAATTCAACATCGTCACGCGAAACCCGCCATATAGTGCGGAAAACAGCGCCTTAATCCCGTCATAGCCGTTGGGATGCATCACCGCGATGCTTTCACCCTTGGCGATGCCTTGGGCCGTCAGGTCACCCGCCACTGTCGCGCAATTGTCGCGCAGTTCTGACCATGTTAGGGTTTCGCCCGTTTCGGGAAAAACAAAGGCCGTGCCACCGTGCTCAGCCCGCGCATCAATCCAATCCCGCAGCGTTCCTTGGGGAGGTGTCATTGCATCAAATCTCATTTCCCAGCAAGGCTCCAATACCCGCCAAAAATGTCTTCTACTTTGGGTTCGCGCGATGGAATTTCACGAATGATTTTCGTGGATTGTAGGAAATGGCGGTAATTCACATTCTCATTTACTGAATTCCCCCCCCATGTGCCACATCCCATCGACAGTGAAAACGGCATGCCATTGGTAAACGATCCACCTGTGGCAAAGGTATGCGCCTGATTAACAATGATCCGACTGGTTGGAATTGCCGTGGCCAGGGTGTGCGCACGCGCATCCAATGCCGAATGCAACCCCACCGAATGTCCCGCGCCCTGATACATCTGAATGCTGCGTGCAACATCCACAGCCGCATCAAAATCTGAGGCACGATAAAGCGCCAAAACACGGCTCAGCTTTTCACCGGAGAGGGGATGATCAGGGCCGATGCCCGATGTCGGCACGACCAAGAATTCGGTGCCCGCCGCCACATCCACATCAAGGGCTGCTATCATTTTATCCGCATCTTGCGCAATAACCGAACGGTTCAGATGTCCATCGGGCCACAGTTTGGAAATCAACGCAGCCTCATCCGCATAAAACGCACCCCCTGCACGCGCCATCGCGGCGATAAAATCATCATAAACCGCATCCACCACGACAGCGGAATTTTCCGAACTGCAGGATGTGGCATTGTCAAAGCATTTAGAAGCGCGAATTTTTTCCGCCGCCGCATCCAAATCCGCAGTTTCATCCACAATAACCGTAACGTTCCCCGCGCCCACAGCAACCGCAGGGGTGCCCGTGGTTTGTGCGCGATGCACGTTGTTTTGGCTGCCGGTGCAGACGATCATGTCACATTGATCCATCAATGTTTGCGTCTTGTTCTTAGACCCCGGTGCGGGGATCATTTGCACCAATGCGGGATCCTCGCCAATTTTGGCGAATTCTGCGTGGATGTATTCCAACAGCAACTCGCAACAGGCAACGCCTTTTGGCGATGGGGCCACAACAATCGAATTTCCGCATTTTAGGGCGTTGATGATGTTGTTTGCAGGTGTCGCCGCAGGGTTTGTTGAGGGCACGATTGCGCCCACTACCCCCTTGGGACGGGCAATTTCCGTGATCCCCGTTTTCGGATCATCCGACATCACGCCAAAGGTCATCGCATGTTGAATATCTTGCATTAGGCCCAGTGTTTTACGGTGGTTCTTGATGATCTTGTCGGGAACGTTTCCCAAACCTGTTGTTTCCACTGCCAATTCTGCCAATCGCTGATTGCGGGTGGGCTCCATAATCGCCCATGCGACCGCTTGTGTTGCGCGATCATACCGTTCTTGCGATCCATTTTTTTCGTACTCTGCTTGCGCAGTGCGTGCACGCGCGACGATTTCCTGAACGCCAGTATCTGTCATTCCATAAACTCCGTTTCGGGTTGCCCCAGCCTTATGCACTTGTCTTGCTCGAGGTAAACGCGCGGTACATGTTTGATGCAAGCGTAATCACACCTGCGGCGATCAAAATCGCGCAAATCGGGCGTGAAAAATATGTGCCCAAATCATAATGTACCATCTGCATACCTTGGGCGAAATTTTGTTCGCCAATTTTGCCAAGGATCAAGCCCAGCACAATCGCAGGGATAGAAAATCCTGAACGGCGCAACAGATACCCAATAATCCCCGCCAAGAACATCACCATCACATCTAAAACCAATCCACGGCCAATATAGGCCCCTGTTGTGGCCAACATCAAAATCAATGGCGCCAAGAATTGGAATGGGATTTTCAGTAGGTTCAAAATGGTTTTCGTTTCCAAAACACCAATGATCAGGATCGACAAATTGGCATAGAACATCGCCGCAAACACAATCCAAATCAGATCAGGCGATAGCATGAACACCAAAGGACCAGGTTGCAGATCGTGCATTTGGAACACGGCAACCATCATCGCGGTCAATGCGCCCCCAGGCAGACCCAATGCCAACAGTGGGATCATCGCTGCCCCCGTTGCGGCATTGTTGGCGGTTTCTGCAGAAATCACACCCTCAAGCTTGCCTTTGCCGAATTCCTCACGGTTTGTGGACCACCGCACGGCTTCGCCATAACTCATGAATGCTGCTAATGTGGCGCCAATTCCGGGCAGGATTCCACAGAAAAATCCAACCAATATGGAACGCAGGACGGCGATTTTATGCATCCACAATTCAATAAAGGACGGAAATGTCATGCTGACTTTGGGGGCTTGATATTTGCCGCTGGCTTTCTTTTCCGCCTGCACAAAGATTTCAGAAACGGCAAAGAACCCCAAAATTGCGGGAATAAACGCAATGCCCGCTGCCAAATCTGTCATGCCGAAATTGTAGCGGTTGATGCCGCCCACGGGATCTTGGCCAATCGTTGCGATTAACAATCCAATCAGGACCGACATCCACCCTTTCCAAATGGTGCGCGCCCCAACAGAGGAGGCAACCACAAGACCAAAGAAGACAAGCGCAAAGATTTCGGGGGGGCCAATATTGCGGATCGCCCAATTCGCCAATGGCTCGGTTGCGGCCATCATAACAAGGGCTGATGCAATGCCGCCAATGGCCGAACATAAAACGGCGGCGCCAACGGCCTTGCCCGATTGACCCTTTTGCGTCATGGGATAGCCGTCAAATGCCGTGGGTGCGTTTTCGGCCGATCCTGGGATATTGAACAAAATGGCGGTGATCGCACCGCCATAAGTTCCAGTACAGTAGATGACCGCAAATAACATCACACCCTGTGCCGGTTCCAAACCCGCGGTGAAGGGCAACAAAATTGCTGCCAGTGTCAGCATGCTGACCCCGGGGATTGCCCCGAATAACATACCGCCCACGACACCAAACACAAAGATACCTATCGTAAAGGGATCACCAAAAAGAGCTGCGGAACCCGCTAAGAAATTCTCGATCATCTTGTATTAAATCCCTTGTAGTCTGGCATTTAGTTTCAGCACCCAAGCGCTGAAATCATAGAAGGGTGATACATTCCCTTGGGGCAATGGGGCATTCAAAATCATCAAGAACAATCCTATGAACACGCAGTAAATGAATAGCGTCATGATCAACATCGCCTTCCATCTGCGTTCGCCAAACAACCAAGTGATTGCGGCAATAAAAAAAGGTGCGCTGAAATATATCCCAACAGGTTTCAGCAAATAGGCAAACACAAAAGGTGTAAGCAGAACGGCGACCATACGGCGCACAGTTCCAGTCTCGCTAAAGTCGGCTTTATCGTCTGTTTGTCCTAATGTCGCCTGTGTCGCGTTCCCGTGGCGATAATGAAACCAAAGGTTGCCAAGGGTCGCCAACAGCAACAAGAAAATCACTACCCGCGGCCATGCAGTCGCCCCAAAGATATAGATTTCGAT
>JAAEZW010000234.1 GCA_018222665.1 Paracoccaceae bacterium | reverse complement strand
GGGTTCCCCATGCAAAGGCCCGCGTTGCTCCGTTGGAACCTGATCCGCCACCTCGGCCTGTTTCATCAAATCATCAGGATACGCCAAACTTATAACGGCGTTCACTCGTGGATTGTGCCGTTCAATCGCGTCCAGCGCAGATTGTATTTTTTCAACTGCAGTGGTCATCCTAGCCCCTCAGCATTTAGGGATTAATCGGTGGCTGTCGCCTCGGCACGGGATTTGCCCGACACGTCCATGGCCAAGGTTGCCGCCATAAAGGCACCCAAATCGCCATCCAAAACGCCCTTGCTGTCAGATGTTTCATGACCTGTACGCAGGTCTTTGACCATTTGATAGGGGTGCAAAACATAGGATCGGATTTGGTTGCCCCAGCCTGCGTCGCCCTTGTTTTCATGGGCCTCGTTAATGGCCGAATTGCGGCGGTCCAATTCCAATTGATACAGGCGTGATTTCAACGCCTTCATCGCGATATCGCGGTTTTGGTGTTGGGATTTTTCTGAACTGGTCACAACGATCCCTGTGGGGTGGTGCGTGATGCGCACAGCCGAGTCTGTGGTGTTCACGTGTTGTCCCCCCGCCCCAGAGGAGCGATAGGTGTCAATGCGAATATCTGCGGGGTTCACCTCGATATCAATGTTGTCGTCCACAACAGGATAAACCCAGACCGAACAAAAGGACGTGTGCCGCTTTGCAGCGCTGTCAAAGGGGGAAATACGCACCAAGCGATGCACACCGCTTTCCGATTTTAGCCACCCGTAGGCATTATGACCCGAAATCTTATAGGTGACTGATTTAATCCCCGCCTCTTCCCCCGGTGTTTCAGATTGCATTTCAACGCTATGGCCGCTTTTTTCGGCCCAGCGCACATACATCCGCGCCAGCATTGAAGCCCAGTCACAGCTTTCGGTGCCCCCTGCGCCTGAATGCACCTCAAGGAAGGTGTCATTTGCATCTGCTTCCCCGTTCAACAGCGCCTCAAGCTCTTTGGCGGCGGCGGTTTTCACCAAGCCTTCAATCGCAGCTTCTGCATCTTTGATCACGTCTTGGTCGTCTTCCATTTCGCCAAGTTCGATCAATTCGATGCTGTCGTTCAGTTCGCTTTGCATGTTGTCATGCCCCTCGACCGCATCAATCAGGGATTGCCGTTCGCGCATCAACTTTTGGGCATTTTCAGGATCATTCCACAGATCGGGATCTTCGACGCGGGCGTTGAATTCCTCAAGCCGATGTTTGACCGTTTCCCATCCCATACGTTGGCGCAACAGCTCAAGCGATTTGTTGATCTCATTGACCATGTTTTGAATGTCTGCGCGCATCTGGGTTCGTATCCGTTATAAATCTTTATGGCGTCTTACAAAACTGCCCCTGCGCTGACAAGCCAGAATGCCCAGCGCTTCGGGGTCAAATGACTGAGTTAATAAAGTCCGCCCGAGGACAGGGTTCCAATCGTAGCCTTGGGACCCACGACGGCAACGCCGCCTGTGGATGTTGTAACCTGCTTCACCACATCCTCACCCGGTTGGATCAAATCGAAATTCGACCCGATTGCAAAACCACCATCAAACGTCACACCAAACAGGGGTTCTTCGCCTTCGCGGAAAAACTCGGCAACAACATGATCGCCTGTCGCCTCTTCGGAGAGACGTGCACCCGAAAAGCGATCAATGTTAATGAATTGGCCGCCCTCTGGGACGCGGAATTCGCCACCGCCGTATTTCTGAACGGCCGATTGCATGAATTCGTTGAACACGGGCCCGCAGGTTGATCCGCCCCCTGCCCCCTTGCCCAAGGGTGATGGACGGTCATACCCGATGTAACAGCCCGCGACGATATTGGATGTAAAGCCAACGAACCAGACATCACGCGCCTCATTCGTCGTGCCCGTTTTACCCGCGGCCGCCACGTTCAAATTCACAGTTGCCGCCGCTGTACCGCGATCCACGACCCCCTCCATCATTGAGGTCAGCTGATAGGCCGTGATTTCATCCATCACGCGTTCGCGGTTTGAAATGATCAATGGGCTGCGCCCCGCAGCCAGTTGATCATCCCCACATTCCAAACAGACGCGCTGATCGTGACGATAAACTGTTTTGCCATAGCGATCTTGAATACGGTCCACCAGTGTCGGTTCCACCCGTTCCCCGCCATTTGCAAACATCGCATAGGCCGCCACCATTTTGAACAATGTGGTTTCCTCGGCCCCCAGTGAATTGGCAAGGAACCGTCCCATATCCTCATAAACCCCGAACCCTTCTGCATAATCAGCGATCACATCCATGCTGACCATTTGGGCCAAACGAATGGTCATCAGGTTTCTGGATTTTTCAATCCCCGTGCGCAGGGGTGTTGGGCCATAGAATTTATTGGATGAGTTTTTCGGGCGCCACAATCCCTGTGGTGTGTCAATTTCAATCGGCGCATCCACAACGATGGTGGCAGGTGAATAGCCACTGTCCAATGCTGCGGCATAAACGAAGGGTTTGAAACTGGACCCTGGTTGGCGTTCGGCCTGTGTGGCACGGTTATAGACCGAGTCCGAATAATCAAAGCCACCCTGCATGGCCAAAACGCGGCCACTGTTGACGTCCATCGCCATAAAGGCGCCTTGCACCTCGCTGACTTGGCGAAGGCTCCAGCGTTCGAATTTGCCCTCGGCGTCCTTTATTTCACGGACCAAGACAACATCACCCAGTTCAAGCAAATCTCCGGCGGTTTTGGCCTCTGATCCTAATGTGCCGTCTTTTTTCTTTTTGCGGGCCCATCTGACGTCCTCGCGCAAAATGAAATGTCCATCCTCGTCATCAGGGACATCCTCGATCACGATGCGAGCGGCGGAATTCCCAATCAAGGTCACCACAGCAGGATACCATTTTCCGTCCAGATCAATGTTGCGCGGCACCTTGACTGCACGCAGGGCCGCGCGCAGCGCCGCGTCATCTCCAATCAGGTCCGTATCAATTTTTTGTCCTGTTCCCCGCCAGACCCCCTGGGCGCGATCATAGGTTTCCAAAGCGCGTTGCAAGGCCATGGTGGCGACATCCTGCATTTCAGGATCAATCGTGGCACGCACAGTCATACCGCCGCTGAAAAACTCATCCTCACCAAAATCACGGCTGAGCTGACGGCGAATTTCATCCGTAAAATAATCCCGCGGTGGCAAAGAGGCCTTAAAGCTTTCGAAATCACCGTTTTGCACGGACAACAGGGGCATGTCCCGCTCGGCTAAATACTGATCCTCGGGCAGATATCCGTTTTGCCACATCTCGCGCAGCACGTAATTGCGCCGCTGCAACAAACGATCCTTGCGGCGCACAGGGTGAAAATCAGAGGGTGCCTTGGGAAGGGACGCCAAAAACGCGGCCTCATGCGGGGCCAGTTGCCTAAGCGTTTTGTTGAAATATGTTTGTGCCGCCGCCGTCACACCATAAGAGTTCTGACCCAAGAAAATTTCGTTCAGATAAAGTTCAAGTATTTGTTCCTTATCCAAGGTTTCCTCGATCCGGGTCGCAAGGATGATTTCCTTGATCTTGCGTTCGGCACGGCGCGATCCATCCAACAAAAAGTTTTTCATAACTTGTTGGGTAATGGTTGAGGCGCCGCGCACATTGCGTCCACGCGACACGGCCGCATCGCGAAAGGCCGCCGCGATCCCGCGGATGTCATAGCCAGGATGGGTATAGAAATTTTTATCCTCTGCCGAAATAAACGCCTGTTTGATCGTTACAGGAATTTCCTCGGCCGGGGTGAACAAACGACGTTCCTTGGCGAATTCATCTATGATGCGCCCCTCGGTCGAATAAATGCGGCTGATGGTTGGGGGTTTATATTGCGCCAATGACGCGTGTGAGGGCAAATCGCGGCCATACATCC
>JAAEZW010000233.1 GCA_018222665.1 Paracoccaceae bacterium | reverse complement strand
GCACTAGGCCATTTGCCATCGAAAGCCGCACGAATGATGTGATCAAGCCGTACAGGTATCGTTGGTTTGGTTACCGCGGCAATTTCGCCAACATTGGGCCGAATGCATCATATATTTGGCCGACTATCATAAGCAGATCGAATTACCCGAAACAGCCATATCTCTTCCGATCGTTTTGGCAAATTTCTTTGATACGTGCGGAACGCCAGCGGTGTTACCTGATGATAAGTTGGGGTGCGCCTTGTTGAACGTTTGATTCAGGCAGGGCATCATCGTATTGCCTTGCTTCGATTACCCGAAACATTCGTCGCCCGGGCTTTAGCAATGATCAGGTGTGTAGCCCCAAATTTCCAAAACATCCGCATTGCGTGCAGGACCAATATAATAGTGATCCAATATATGGCGGGCACGTGCGCGTGTGCGGAGTGTAATCGCGGGGTGGGGACCATCGTGTTGCACGAATGACTCCTGTCTCTTTATGCGCCTGTTCTTCTATGCCTATGGGGTAACGTCCAACTCTGCGATCAGATTGGCAAATGACGCACCATGCATATCACGATCAAACCGCGTGCCTTGGACAATGGGGCGTGGAAAGCTGAACTTAACCACGCGTATATCTGGTAAATCATAGCGTTTTAAATCAGAGACAGAAATGCCCAAGGCCTGCGCCACGCGTCCGCTGTCAGCGGCAATAAAAGCGCGTTTGAATTCCGCCTCATCTGCGCAGAATATGTCAATGGTGATCCAAAATGGCCCAGCATTTTTGGACCGTATCTTATGCGTGATGTCGGCCAGCTTGGTCATGCGCGCACCTGTTCAATTGTCAGGGAAAAGGCCTGCATCGGATCATCCAACTCCATCACGTGGTTCAGGCAAAATTCGTATATTTCACCACGGTTCATTTCATTGGGCGAAAAGGGAAAGGCGAATGTCGGCATCTCTTCATCTTCGGTCAATGGCATGTGCAGCAGATAGGGATTTAGCATTTTGGCCACCTCTTTCGCGACCATTGCGCTTGGTGCTGTGACAATACCTAAAACGCCCACCTCGGTCCCGATTTGGGCATTCACATCTTGTGCGCCGAGTGTGGCGTTCAACCCAATGATGCGCAATTCCAGCGTAAAGTCTCCTGCGATTCGCTCTTGGACTTTTTGGCGACAATTTTGTTCAACTGCCTCTGTCCAGATTTCAATGTTTTCTACATACCGCGGCTCTCGGATCAGGGCGAGTGATATGCATTGATATCCGCCGCACCGCGCCCCCTCCAGTTTGACAGTATAGGTGTCACTGGGAACCCATCTACTGCCCGTGACACGCACACGCCTGTCGTCCAATGCTGTATAGGTCGCGCCCGTCACATCCAGATGACCGCCTGGTTCATATAAATGCAACGGGTTCGAATTTTCATAGAGCATATGCGCCGAAACTGTATAGGGAGTTGCCCGCGCATTTTGCCCCATGGGTTCAACGGTAAACCCATCTGCGTCAAAGGTGATCATGATGGTGCCTGAGGATGGGTTTGTCGTGGCCAATGCCCCGCATTCCCCGATTTTTGCCCCATGCCATGCCCCTCCCGCATGACACCCCCGCGCCAGTGGCAGCGCCGCAATTGTGGCCGTATCTGTTGCGCGTCCCGCAATCACGATATCCGCCCCTGTATTCAGGGCCGCTTGGATCTGTTCGGCGCCCGCCAGAGCAACGATATTGGTGCAGCTTTGCAAAACACTGTGGTCGATATCAATTACAGGTACCAATGGCGTGAGACGGCCCTGATCAAGCGCATTAATGACCCGATCAGCAGACTGGCCTGATTTCAAAACGGCAACTGTGACGTCCTGATCCGTTTCGGTTACAATTTCCTTGGTGATGTCCAGTAGCCAATCAACCGCATCATCTGCACCGCATGTACCTGCGGTTCCAATGACCAAGGGCACATTGGCCATTGCGCGGGCCTGCATCAATTCGAGCCATTCGGATTTTATGGAACTGCGCGAATATTTTGATGTTCCCGTTCCCAAATAATGCGGACCACTGTCGGTTGATCCGCCGTCAATTGCGATCAGATCGGGTTTAAGTGCGATCCCCCGCATCAGCGCTTCACGATCATATCCCAGCCCAAGCGCGCCAGATGGGATCAGAATTTTGGTGGTGACAGATTTATCCACAGTGCCTCGCCTTTTTGATTGTGCTCCTCGCGTAGATGATTCACCTAACATATGACTGAAAGCAGTTTAATTTCATCAATTTTGGACAATGGCATTTTCCCACTCGGCGATGAAATTCTTTTTCTTGAAATAATCCAAATAAACCAGCAACCCTGGACCCATTGAAATACGGTAAAGCGTGCTTTGCTCTGCCTGCCCAAGGGATTGGGTTTTCAACAGGGGTGACACGCCAGAGGGATAGGTTTGAGCAAGAACAAAATCCAAAAACTCTGCCGCCAAAACGGGGTTGTCCGATGTTTTGGGGATCAACATCGTGCGCAACATCACGATTGAAAAATCAGAGGGCAAAATAATTGTGAATTTATCTTTGTGGGGGCTTTTTTCTGCGTAACTTGCCAAAACGTTATAAGCCACTGCCAAATCGCCGTTCACAACGTCATCTATCATTTCAGATGCGCAACAATAAAGCGTTGGATCAAGCGTGCCCATCACCTCGGTCAACCGCCAATAGGTGTCGGATGCGCGAGCATCTTGGGTTGCAAATAAATACCCCGCGCCAGATTTTCGAATATCATATGTGCCAACACGTCCTTTGAAACGATCAGGGTTTTGTCGCAGTGCGGTGATCAATTGTTGACGGTTTTGGGGAATGGGCAACCCCTCAAACAGTGCTTTGGAAATCACAAAGCCCGCAGGTTCCTGGGTAAAGGCATAGACCATGTCATTCCAAACCGCCCAATCTGGCAAATCTTGGGTCGCAGGTGATGTGTGTTTGCGCGCAAATCCATCATTGGCCAGTTTGGTTTGCAAATCCATTGCGCTGGAAATCACGATGTCAAAGGGGTGTTTTTCCCGCGATATGGCATCCATGACCTCGGTTGAACTGGCAACAGTATAATCAATCGTCACATCAGGGCGAAACGTGCGGAAGGCATCGATAATGGGTTTGAAATAACTGATATCTGCGGTTGATACGATCCTAAGCGGCGCATTTCCGGTTTGATCCCCGAACACCGCGCGATCTTCGATTTCAAAGGCATAGGCTACATTGGCCAAGAGCCACATTACAATGGAAAGGATAACGTGACGCATGCGCCTTCTCCTGCGTTATTCATAAGTATGATGCGCCCGCCATGCGCCCGCATGATGTCGTCCACGATGGTCAACCCAAGGCCTGAACCGACAATGCCATCTGCGTTTTTCCCGCGCTCAAACCGCTTCAGTAACTGATCAATTTCAGTATCATCAAATCCACGCCCTTCGTCCTGCACGCGGATGTGGGCGTACCCGTCAGACTGATCAAGCATGATGGTGATGTTTGTGTCGGCGCAGGTATATTTAACGGCATTATCCAGAACATTTTGAATAGCGTTTTGAACCAAAATTGGATCGCCCTGAATTTTGGTTCGCGTCAGTTTATGTGTTTTGATTTCAACGTCACGCAATTCGGATATCGGGTGCAAACGGTTCACTGTGTCCACGATCAGGTCATCGAGTTGAATGGTCTCACGTGCCAAATCATCGGTGCGAAACGAAACCATCGCATGATCGAGCAGTTGTCCCGCGGTGCGGGAGCTTTCATCAACCGCGCGGATCATTTCCCGAACGGCTTGGCGGTTTTCTTCTTTTTCAACGCGTCTTAGGGTGACTTCGGCTTGGGTGCGGACGATCGCCATGGGCGTGCGCACGCGGTGTGCGGCTTCAGCGATAAAATCTT
>JAAEZW010000232.1 GCA_018222665.1 Paracoccaceae bacterium | reverse complement strand
CAAATCAAAGCATGCGCATGTATGGCGTGGGTTTGTTGGAACGGCAGCCATGGGATTGAATTTTACGGCGGCGGGTTTCCTACCCTTGCCTGAAATTACGGCCATTAGTTTCACCACACCGCTGCTGATTGTTGTTTTCGCCTCTGTGATGTTGGGGGAAAGGGTGGGGGTTTACAGGATCAGCGCCGTTTTGGTCGGTTTGATCGGTGTTCTGATTATCGTTGAACCACGCCTAACATTCAATGCGTTGGACCCCGCACAAGATGCCATGATGTTGGGCGTCATTTTGGCGATCACCGCGGCCGCCTGTGCCGCGTTGGCCCAAATTCAAATCCGAAAAATGGTTCAGGTGGAACGCACCTCAGCGATCATTTTTTATTTTTGCATCACGGCCAGTGTGTTTTCCCTAAGTACCATTGGAACATGGGTTTGGCCCAATATGCAGCAATTGTTGATCTTAATCCTGATTGGGGTTTTGGGCGGGGTTGGGCAAATTATGTTGACCACCGCCTATCGCTATGCGCCTGCATCTGTGATTGCGCCCTTTGATTATACTGCGATGATCTTCGCGCTTGGGATTGGGTATTTCGCCTTTGCCGAATTGCCCAGTGCGCAGATGATATTGGGTGCAGGCATCGTCATTGCCGCAGGTGTTTTTGTGATCCTGCGCGAGGCTCGTTTGGGTTTGCGCCGTGGTCAGGCACGCCGCGCGAAACCACCACCCGCGCTGTAATGCCGTTTAGGCAACCAGTTTCCCTTCAAGCTTTGTCAGAAATGACAAACAGGCCTCCAACTGCGATAGGGCAATAAATTCGTCGGGTTTGTGGGCCTGTTGAATTGATCCGGGTCCACAGACCACCACGGACATGCCAAGGCCTGCAAAAATCCCTGCCTCGGTCCCAAATGGCACGACATCAGCGTGGTTCTGCCCCGTTAATTCCAAGACGATGTCGCGGGCCTCATTTTGATCAGTCGGTTCCAACCCAACAACCTCTCCAACGATTTCGGTTGTGATGTTTGCCTTGGGAACGCGACGCTGCATTTCAGGGAGCAATGTGTCGCTGACATAGGTTTCAATCGTCTCTTTGACATAGGAAAAGTCGGCATCTTGGACAGGGCGAAATTCCCAATCCATGCTGCAATTTTCGGGGATCACATTGTGAATATGCCCCCCTGTAATCCGCCCAATGTTTAGCGTGGTCCATGGGGGGTCAAAACGACCGTTTTCTGGCGCACGCATCTGCAATTCTTGTGCAATGTCCATCAGTTTCGTGCCATAGCGCAGGGCATATTCAACTGCGTTCAACCCAATGTCGGGCATGGAACCATGTCCCGCTTTCCCATGAAAATGCGTTGTGTATTCACAGCATCCCTTATGCCCCTCAATCGCCTTCATGCCTGTGGGTTCCCCGATAATGGCAAGGCGGGGCGTTATCCCCTGGTTCTGCAACCATTCGGCCAAACCTTGCGCCCCAATGCACCCCGTTTCCTCGTCATAGGTAAAGGCGAAATGCACAGGGGTCTTTAGGGGTAATTTCGCGTAATCATGCGCCTTGGTCAGACAGGCGGCGATAAACCCCTTCATATCGCAGGTCCCGCGGCCGTATAGCCGCCCATCACGTTCGATCATGTCAAATGGATCGTGACTCCAATCCTGATCTGCAACGGGCACCACATCCGTATGACCCGAAAGCAAGACGCCGTTTTCATGTCCCTGACCAAGGGTCGCGAACAGATTTGCCTTGGTCCCTTCAGAGGCATGGTTCAACAAAACATCTGCACCCAAATGATCCAGATAATCCGCCAAAAATTCAATGATTTGCAGATTGCTATCGGCCGAAATTGTGGGATAGGCGATCAGCCGCTGCAATACATCTTGCGTGTGGTTTAGATGGTTCATCTTAAATCTCTTTGACAAAGAGTTTTCGTTCCATATTTGCCATCGGTTTTGCAGGTCCATCTGGAATGATCAATATGGTTTCTGTGGTTTCCAATCCCCAATCCTCCATCCAAAGCGCGGGCATGAAATGAAACACCATACCGGGTTCCAAAACGGTTTGATCCTCGGTTCGAATGGATGCGGTGCGCTCTCCCCAATCGGGCGGATAGCTTAGACCGATGGGATAGCCCATGCGGCCACTGCGTTCGATCCCGTGACGCGCCAAAACAGACATAAACGCATTGGCAATATCGCATGTTCGATTGCCTGCACGTGCGGCGTTTAAACCTGCTTCAATCCCTTCTAATTGTGCGGCCTCAACGCGGCGCACCTCATCTGATGGGGCGCCCAAATACACTGTTCGGCACAGTGGCGCGTGATAGCGTCGATAACAGCCAGAGAGTTCAAAAAACGTCGCCTCATCCGCGCGCATTGGTGTGCCATCCCATGTAAGGTGCGCGGCCGTTGCATCCATGCCCGAAGGGGTCAGGGGTACAATCGCGGGGTAATCCCCCCAATCATCGCCAACACCCGTGATGCCCGCATGCATGATATCGGCGACCAAATCGTTTTTGCGCACACCTGGGGCTGCGCGATCAATCGCGGTGGTGATCACCTTTTCCGAAATGCGGGCAGCTTTTTCGATAAAGGCGATTTCATCCTCTGATTTGATCAGGCGTTGCCAATTCACCAATGCGGTGGCGTCGATCACAGTTGCTTTGGGTAATTCAGAGGTTAGAACCAAATGCGCCTTGGCCGAATAATAATAGTTTTCCAATTCAACGCCCAGTCGCGCGGTTTCATATCCCATGTCTTTGATAATGCGGGCCAGATCGGCCATCGGGTGAAACTCAGTCGATTGAATGAAATGATCGCCATACCCGATAATGTTTTCGTGCGGCATCCAACAGGTGCGGCGTCCGCCGAACATATCCATCATGCGTCCCCACCAAATTGGATCGCGATCCAACGTGACAATCACGCCCTGATGTACGTAAAACGACCATCCATCATATCCCGTCAACCATGCCTGATTTGACGGGTCTGTGATGAACAAAATGTCTATCCCACGCTCTGCCATTGCGGTGCGCGTCAGGGATAATCGGCGATCATATTCGGATTTGGAAAAGGCGGGGTGGGTCATTGTCGGGCACCAAGTTAGGGTATGTTTCCCAACTTTGACGGCCATTGCGCTTGCGCGTCAAGACTTTGGTTTCAACCTTTGTCGTGTTAGTTCAACGAACCAGTCGGTGCCATAGGCCAAGGCATCATCGTTAAAATCATATCCGCTGTTGTGCAAAGGGGCGCTATCGCCGTTTCCGATGATCGCAAAGGCCCCTGGTGCAAGAGTAAGCGCGCGTGCAAAATCCTCTGACGCGCCCATGGGGGCACCATTTGCGTTTACATTGTCGGCACCAAAAACGGCATTCGCGGCGGTGACGCAATGATCCACAGCATCAGCATCATTGATCAAGGGCACAAACACACGATCATAGGTTATGTCCACTGTGCACCCATGCGCCGTGGCCACGCCTGTTGCGATGCGTTTTATCGATGTCTCTATTTGTTGACTAACCTCATCACTAAAATGGCGGCAGTCCCCTTCAATCCGCGCGGTGCTGGAGATTGCGTTTTTCACATTATCCCCTGCAATGGATGTGACGGACACAACGGCCAAATCCGCGGGATCAATGTTGCGTGACACAACAGTTTGCAATTCGCTAACAATCGAACAGGCACAGACAATTGCATCGCTGCATTCATGTGGACGTGAGGCGTGACCACCTGTACCATGAACGGTGATCTGAAACCCATCCTCGGCCCCCATAAAGGCACCCGCACGTGTTTCAAATTGCCCAACGGGCAGGCCGGGCATATTGTGCAGGCCATAGATTTCGTCAAATTTGATCGTGCTGCCCAAACCATCCGCGATCATGGATTGCATC
>JAAEZW010000231.1 GCA_018222665.1 Paracoccaceae bacterium | reverse complement strand
AAATGGGGCGCAGATGCGCAGCTTGATTTTTCTGCTGAGCTTGCCAAGGCCAAAGCCTCTGGTGCGGATGGGATCTTTGTCTTTTACCCGGGTGCTGCGGCGGGTGCATTCACCAAGCAATATCACCAAGCGGGTTTGAAAGATAACCTACCGCTTTATTCTGTGTTCACAGTTGACGGTATTTCATTGCCGAAACTTCAGGCCGCAAATTTTTCTGGAATTGTTGGATCAAAAGTGACCCAAGAATGGGATCCATCATTGGACAACGCGGCAAACCAAAAGTTTGTTTCAGATTTCAAGGTGAAATACGGGACTTACCCATCATTTTACGCCGCACAGTCCTATGACACTATCCGGATGATCGCTGCCGCTGTTGAAAAGGTAGATGGCGACATGTCGAATATGGATGGAATCCGCGCGGCATTGAAATCTGCAGATTATGAGTCGGTCCGCGGGTCCTACACCTATGGATCAAACAACTTCCCAGTGCAGAATTTCTATTTGCGCGAGGTTGTTGTCGATGGGGACGGAAATTGGACCACGCAAGTGGTCGACACAGTCCTAACCAATCACGTGGATCCGCACGCAGCAGATTGTAAAATGAAATAAAAAATTGCGGGGCAAACGCCCCGCAAACATCTTCTTTCACATCTGAAAACACGAGGATTATGTGGATTACACATTGTTCGTCATCCAATTGCTGAACGGACTTCAGCTGGGGATATTGTTATTTTTGGTCGCATCGGGACTTACGCTGGTTTTTGGAATTTTAGATTTCGTAAATCTAGCGCATGGTTCTGTTTATATGTTGGGGGCATTTATCTGCGCCTCTTTGACATTTGCGCTGGGAAATTTTGTTTACGCACTTCTAATCTCTTTGCCCATTGTGGCGGTGATTGGATACGGGTTTGAACGCCTAATTGCGCGACCGCTTTATGAACGCGATCACTTGGATCATGTTTTAGGGACCTTCGGTGCCATTTTGGTCATTGATACGCTTGCACATATGATCTGGGGACCCGCAGGCATTGCAATTCCCCTTCCCGCCGCATTGGATGGACAAACCCAACTCGCGCCAGGGATTGTTGTGCCGACTTTTCGCCTCGCGATAATTACTGCAGGCTTGATTGCGGCTGTGGGACTATATTGGTTGGTCAATCATACGCGTACAGGAATGCTGATCCGCGCGGGCGCATCAAATCGAACAATGGTCACGGCCCTTGGGGTCGATATCCAAGCTCTCTTCTCATTCGTATTCGCCATAGGAGCTGCCTTAGCTGGTCTGGCTGGCATGTTGATTGCGCCTATCACCGAGGCCTCACTGGGCATGGGAAACAACATCATCATAACTGCGTTTGTTGTGATCATTGTGGGCGGCATCGGCTCAATGAAAGGCGCATTTCTAGCAGCACTTTTAATCGGAATGATAGACACTTTGGGACGTGCGTTTTTGGATGATATTTTCAAAGTATTCATGTCTACTTCGGCCGCCGAAAACTCTGCACCTGCGATTTCGTCAATGTCGATCTATCTGATCATGGCATTGATTTTGTTTTTTCGCCCACAGGGTTTATTCCCGCCAAAGCTGAGATAAGGATCGCTATGCAAAAAAAGGTTTTCGTTCAGGGTCTGATCCTTGCGGCGGTCTTGATTTTACCGCTGCTGCTGAACTACATGGGGCATCCGTTTTACTTGGATTTGGCGACACGACTGTGCATTTTGGCAATCGCCGCAGTAGGCTTGAACCTTATTCTGGGATATGGTGGCATGATTTCCTTTGGTCATGCCGCATACCTAGGGTTGGGGGCATATGCGGTGGGCATACCTGCGCATCATTGGCTTTATGGCGGAATGGATGTGATCGCGACAACCAATGGTTTCGTTCAATTTGGACTGGCGCTGTTGGTTTCTGGAATTTTTGCCCTACTGACAGGACTAATCTGTTTAAAGGTAAAAGGTGTCTATTTCATCATGATCACGATGGCCTTTGCACAAATGGTGTATTACCTGTTCATATCTATCGCTGAATACGGCGGGGACGATGGGTTGGTCATCGACACCCGCTCTGAATTTCCATTGGTCAATTTCGATAATTCAACGCAATTGTTCACAATATGCGCAGTATCGCTGTTTTTCGTGATGTGGCTGGTATGGCGCATTTCCAAGTCACAATTTGGAATGGTTTTGGCAGGCATAAAGGGAAATGAACAGCGCATGATTGCAATGGGCTATAATACCTTTGTCTATAAATTGGCGGCTTATGTAATTTCTGGCATGATCTGCGGGTTTTCTGGTGCACTCCTCGGCAATTTCACAACATTCATCTCACCCGAAATGATCGACTGGGCGCGCTCTGGGGAATTGATGTTTATGGTCATTTTGGGCGGTGTTGCCACAACTTTTGGGCCAATATTGGGTGCGATTACCTTCATCATATTGGAAGAGGTGCTTTCAACCATTACGATTTACTGGCACCTGCCATTTGGCCTACTTCTTATTGGCGTCGTTATGTTTGTGAAGGGTGGTCTTTCTGCACTGATACCAAAAGTGGGGGATAAAGAATGACCGTGTTATTAAGTGTCAGCCAGCTGCATAAATCCTACGGTGGGGTGCGCGCGACTGATGATCTAAATTTGGACGTGCAAACGGGCGAATTACATGCGGTGATTGGACCAAATGGGGCGGGGAAAACAACGCTGATTTCACAACTAAGTGGTAATGTGTTTCCTGACAGCGGAACCATTTCATTTGATGGGAACGACATCACACACATGATGGAACATGCGCGCCCACATTTAGGGATCGCGCGGACATATCAAATTACATCGCTCATCAACTCGATGAGCGTCATCGGAAATCTACAGTTGGCCATACAGGCAAAGCAGGGCCATTCGTTTAAATTTTGGAAACCCTATGCCGACAACAAGGACGTGCGTACAGCCGCATATGACTGCGCGGCGCGCGTCGATTTAGGCAGCCGTGCAGAGATTCAGGTGGCAAACCTGAGCCACGGAGAGCAACGCCGCCTAGAGGTGGCGATGGCCCTTGCCAGTGATGCAAGACTGCTCTTGTTGGATGAACCACTCGCAGGTCTGGGTCCCGAAGAGGCAAGTGACATGATCTCCCTTTTGGAAACATTGAAGGGGCAACAAACGATCGTCTTGATCGAACACGACATGGACGCTGTTTTCACATTAGCCGATCGCATATCAGTTATGGTTTATGGTCACATCATAGCAACTGGCTACCCCGATCACATTCGCCAAAACCAAGACGTGCAACACGCCTATTTGGGAGAGGATTAATATGCTGACTCTTTCGAATGTTGTCACACACTATGGTCACAGTCAGGTGTTGAATGGCATAAATCTGACGATCAAAGAGGGGCAAGTGGCGACCCTTCTTGGACGAAATGGCATGGGAAAAACCACGACAATAAATTCAATAATGGGGATTTTGCCCAAAACAAGTGGTGCGGTTGAATTTGACGGTCAAAATACAACACACTGGCCCAGCCATTGGGTGGCAAAACTTGGCCTTGGGTTGGTGCCTGAAGGTCGACAAATTTTCCCGAATTTAAATGTACATGAAAACCTAATTGCAACTGCGCGGCAACATGCCCAGCGTGGCCAAATATGGGATGCCGAACGCGTTTATGCTCTATTCCCCGAGTTAGCTACCAGAAAATCAAGTATGGGAAATCTGCTGTCAGGTGGGGAGCAACAAATGCTTGCGATCGCACGCGCACTGATGACCAATCCCAAATTGCTTATTCTGGATGAAGCGACTGAAGGTTTGGCCCCCTTGATCCGCAAAAAGATTTGGGAATCGCTTGAACTGATTAAGGCAGATGGAATGTCGATTTTGATCGTCGACAAAAACCTGAAAGACCTTTTGCAAATTGC
>JAAEZW010000230.1 GCA_018222665.1 Paracoccaceae bacterium | reverse complement strand
AATGTGAAAGGGGCGCTTATTTAAGCGCCTCTTTTAATTCATATAGCTTTTGCAACGCCTCACGCGGTGTCAATTCATCAGGCAATATTTCGTTTAGCATCTGTTCAAGTTCATTGGATTCTGATGCAATGGGTGCTGTTTGCGCGGGTGTCGCCGCGAACAAGGGTAGATCGTCAATGATGGCCTTGGGTGTGGTGCTTCCTTCGCGCTCGCCTTGTTCCAGTGCATCCAAAACAACGCGCGCGCGTTCAACCACCACGCTGGGCAATCCTGCGAGTTTGGCAACCTGAACACCATACGAACGATCCGCGGCTCCTTTTTTCACCTCGTGCAGGAATATGACATCACCTTCCCATTCTTTTACGGTGACGGTTGCGTTTTCAACGTTGTCCATTTTATCCGCCAACGCCGTCATTTCGTGATAATGCGTGGCAAACAGTGCTCTGGATTTGTTGACATCGTGGATATGCTCTAACGTGGCCCACGCGATTGACAAACCGTCATATGTTGCGGTACCGCGGCCGATTTCATCCAAAATTACCAGGGCACGATCATCCGCTTGATTTAGGATTGCCGCGGTTTCCACCATTTCCACCATGAATGTGGACCGTCCGCGGGCCAGGTCATCGGATGCGCCAACACGGCTGAACAACTGGCTAACGGCGCCGATATGCGCATGATCAGCAGAAACATAGGAGCCCGACTGTGCCAATATGGCGATCAATGCGTTTTGGCGCAGGAAAGTCGATTTACCTGCCATGTTTGGACCAGTTAGTAACCAAACTTTACCATCATTCAGGGCACAATCATTTGCAACAAAACGCGTCCCATCCGATTGCAACGCGGCCTCAACAACGGGGTGACGCCCGCCCGCGATTTCAAACGCCTTGCTGTCATCAACGATTGGACGAACCCATTCATTCGATTGCGCAATTTTTGCAAGGCTTGTGGCAATATCCAATTCTGCCAAACCGCTTGCGGCACCAGAAATCTCATCAGAAAGTTTCAATATTTCCCTTGTTAGAAACTGATATATACCCTTTTCCAACTCAATCGTGCGATTGCCAGCGTTTAGAATTTTGGTTTCGATTTCCGACAAGGGGACTGTTGTAAAGCGCACCTGATTGGCCGTTGTTTGGCGGTGGATAAATGTTTCGTTTAGTGGGGGTGCCATCATTTTGTCCGCATGCGTTGCGGTCGTTTCGATGAAATAGCCCAAAACGTTGTTATGCTTGATCTTGAGCGACGAAATCTCTGTGAGCTCGATATATTCCTGCTGCATTTTTGCGATGATACCGCGACCCTCGTCCCGCAGTTGGCGGGTTTTATCCAGTTCGGCATCGTAGCCTGTGGCGACAAAACCACCGTCGCGTGATAATAGCGGGGGTTCGTCGACCAATGCGTTGTGCAGCAGCGCGACCAATTCATCAAATTCGATCAGGGCTTTCAAAGCATTATTTATTAAATCCGGCAAAGCATCGCGATTATATTTCATTGAAATATCAGACGCTTGGGTCAATCCTGACCGAATGCTAACCAAATCGCGCGGTCCCGCACGATCCAAGGCGATCCGCGACAGGGCGCGGTCCAGATCGGGCACCTGACGCAGGGCTTCGCGCAATGCGTCCGCGTCTGTTGGGTGATCGAGCATGTGTTGGATGCAATCAAGACGATTGTTGATTAATCCCAAATCCATAGAAGGGGATGAAATCCGCCGCTCCAACAACCGCCCGCCGCCCGCGGTTACGGTACGATCCACTGTTTCCAATAGGGACCCAGCGCGTCCACCACCTTGGATCGATTGTGTAATTTCCAGATTGCGCCGTGTCGCGGCATCAATCTGCATCACGCGCTGGGTCGATTCTCTCACCGGACGCTGCAGGCGGGGCAGCTGACCTTTTTGTGTGATATCCAGATATTCGATCAATGCACCCATTGCCGATACTTCGGCACGATCAAATCCACCAAAAGATTCTAGTGATGCGACACTAAATAGAGATTTTAGACGCATTTCTGCATTCTGACTGTCAAATGCCGCGCGCCCTAATGCTGTTATGGATGCCCCTGCCTCTTCAACCAATTCGCGGAAACGACACTCGGTTGTTTCAGAAACTAAAACCTCGCTTGGTGACAAACGCGCAAGCTCAGGCCCCAACATGACTGAGGGCAGCACCATGACATGAAACGCCCCTGTGGAAATGTCCACCCACGACAGTGCACCTTCATCACGGACCAAGGAATAGGCGGCCAAATAGTTATGCCGACGCGCATCTAACAAACTGTCTTCGGTCAGGGTGCCTGGCGTGACCAATCGGACAACATCGCGGCGGACAACCGCCTTATATCCACGCTTTTTCGCCTCGGCTGGGCTTTCTAACTGTTCACAAACGGCAACACGAAACCCTTTGCGGATCAGGGTTAATAAATATCCTTCGGCTGCATGATGGGGCACGCCGCACATCGGAATATCTTCACCACTGTGTTTTCCGCGCTTGGTCAGAGCGATATCCAGTGCACCTGACGCCGCAACCGCATCATCAAAGAACAATTCGTAGAAATCACCCATGCGGTAAAACAACAGTGCATCTGGGTAATTTGCCTTAATCTCCAGATACTGTGCCATCATTGGTGTCACGGGCTTGCTCCTAATATTTGCCTTGCCAACTTACATACCCGCGACTCTACAGAAAAGCCAAAAACGACCAGGTTGCACCTAATAAAATTGCGCTGTAAGGAGGTTTTGCGCAACAAAGGACGCCATTTATGACGAACACTAAAATTACCCGTGAAGCAGCCCTAAATTTCCACCTTGAACCAACACCAGGCAAGTGGGAGGTCAGCGCAACCGTCCCAATGAACACACAGCGGGATTTGTCACTGGCGTATTCCCCGGGTGTGGCGGTTCCCTGTGAAGAGATCGCGGAAAATCCAGAGCTGGTTTATGATTACACGAACAAGGGCAACTTGGTCGCTGTGATTTCAAATGGAACAGCGGTTTTGGGTTTGGGTAATTTGGGTGCGCTGGGCAGTAAGCCAGTGATGGAGGGGAAATCCGTCCTGTTCAAACGGTTTGCCGACGTGAATTCAATCGACATCGAGGTGGACACAGAAGATCCCGATGAATTCTGTAAGGCGGTTAAACTGATCGGCCTAACATTTGGCGGCATAAACCTTGAAGATATCAAAGCGCCCGAATGTTTCATTATTGAACAGCGTTTGAAAGAGGAAATGGACATCCCAGTGTTCCATGATGACCAACATGGAACGGCCGTGATTTGTGCAGCGGGTTTGATCAACGCCCTGCATATTTCAGGGAAAAAAATTGAGGATGTGAAAATCGTCCTGAACGGTGCGGGTGCGGCGGGCATCGCTTGTATCGAACTGTTGAAATCCATGGGCGCGCGGCATGAAAACTGTATTGTCTGCGACACCAAAGGCGTGATTTATCAGGGCCGCACCGAGGGTATGAACCAATGGAAATCTGGCCATGCCGTCAAAACGGATTTGCGCACATTGGAACAGGCGATGGTGAACGCTGATGTATTTTTGGGTGTGTCGGTTAAGGGCGCCGTAACGCAGGATATGGTGAAATCTATGGCGGATAACCCCGTAATTTTTGCCATGGCGAACCCAGATCCCGAAATCACGCCGGAGGAGGCGCATGAGGTGCGACCAGATGCTATCGTTGCAACAGGGCGCAGTGATTACCCAAATCAGGTGAACAATGTTCTGGGCTTCCCCTATTTGTTCCGTGGTGCGTTGGATATTCATGCCCGCGCGATTAATGATCCGATGAAAATCGCCTGTGCACAGGCCTTGGCCGAATTGGCCCGCGAGGATGTTCCAGATGAGGTTGCCTTGGCCTATGGCCGCAAACTGACCTTTGGGCGTGACTATATTATTCCAACGCCCTT
>JAAEZW010000229.1 GCA_018222665.1 Paracoccaceae bacterium | reverse complement strand
ATCAGGTAAAATACCAATGCCGTGGCAATCGTTGTCGCATAGAAATTCATGCGGCCGCCCATATCCATGTCATTTAGGAACGGATAGGTCAGGCCCGATGTCACACTGCCCACAGGGGTGTCGTTGAATGGACCGACTAACCCCTCTGTCCACACAACAAAGGCCACGCAGAGTGCCACGGTCACGCCCATGCCCCGCAGCATTTGATCAAAGGCGCGGGAAATAAACAGCGCCTCGATCAAAATAATCGCAGGTCCGATCAAGTGTAGGTAATATTCCTGAAACCAAACGGGCGTATTGTCCCCATTCACCAGTGCAGGATCAATGAAGTGTAGGCGCCAATATAAAAACACCACCATGATGTTCAAAACTGCCGTGGCTGAAATGAACGCGGGATAGGTGTCGGAGCGTCCGTTGCGTCGTGCGGCAAACAACAGATAATGTGCGACCATCGCAGCCGTCAGGCCCCAGATCGTGAGAAAGCGAAACTGAATGCCCCATGCGCTGTAATCATGTGTTGTGAATTGATAAATGAAATATCCAACCGCGAGAATAAGCGCAGCCTGACAGTAACGCAGTGCCGTCATAATGTTGTCCGCGTCTATCCCTGTTAATCCTGACGCTTGGCCGCGACCAGTGATGTCATTGTTTCCAGGGACACTGCACCACGCACCAACTCGTCGTCAAATACAAATGTTGGGGTGCCGTTGATTTGCAAACGTGCTGCCAATAGGCGTGTTTCTGCAATTTCTTTCATCACAATTTCTTGGTTCATCTGATCTAAAACCGCCTCATCATCATGGCCCAAGATGGTGGCCAAACGGCGCAGGGTTTTTTCGTTTATGTCGCCGTTGAAGGTCAGCAATGTATCATGCGTCGCCTTATAGGCGGCATCCCCGTGCAAATGTTTGACCGCCACTGCAAAGGCCGATGCCATTTCCGATGCTTCCCCAAGAACGGGGAACTCTTTGACGATAAAACGGATGTTGCCGTCCGCCTTGATCAATTCTTCCACAGCGGTATGCGCGCGTTTGCAGTATCCACAACGGTAATCCATGAATTCCACAACGGTGATGTCGCCCTCTGGATTGCCGCCAACATAGGAAAAGCCATCATTGAAAATCGCGTCTGCATTCGCCGCAACGAGGTTTAGGTCGGCTGTGGCCTCCGCCTCTGCCTCGCGCTTACGCAACACTTCAACCGCTTCGAAAATGGTTTCTGGGTTTTCCAATAGGTATTCACGCACCGCTTGGCCAAACGCCTCTTTTTCGTCTGCGCTCATGCTGTTTAGGTCAAATGCATGTGCGGGCAGGGCCAGTCCAATCAGGGCTGCAAAAACTGTTTTGCGAAGCATCGTGTTCAATCCTTTGTGTGTTCGATTATCGAATATTTATGACGTCTTGGGCGCGTTGCCAGCTGGGGGACCCAACGTGTAATCCAGCGGCGGCGCGATTTGCGTGCATTTTGGCATCCTTACTGCGGCCCTGCAATGCATAACGTTCCGCAGTGACAAGTGACGCCATGGCATGTTTGCCCAGTTTGGAATAGGCAACACCCAAATCACGCAGCAGCGCGCTGTTGCGGAAATCACGCACGCGGGCCTGTTTCAAAATATCCAAGGCCTTTGAAAACTTTCCATCGGCCAGTAATGCGCGACCGTATCCTGCCAAAATAACGGCATCCTTGGGCCGTAGATCATGCGCCTTTTTATAGGCGCGTGCACTGTCGGAAAACGCGCGGTTGCGCATGTAGAGTTCGGCCTTTAGATCCTGATAAAAGGGATCATTGGGGCGCAGGACAAGGGCGCGATCAATTGATTGAATGGCGGATGTTAGATTGCCTGCGCGTCCGTGTGCGATGGCACTGCGCATATGTTTGATGTCCTCTGAGTGGCTATCCTTGACCCGTCCTAACGTCCATGACGACGCACGTTGAAAGGCCGAGAGTTTGCCAACAACGCGGGCGTGCCAATAGACCATGTCAGGATCGCTGGGTAAATCATCATGCGCCATGGCCATGGTTTCAACGCTGCGCATGCGATCGCGGGTTAGGGGGTGGGAGCGGACATAGGGATCCTGCCGCCCGACAACCAAATTTTCCTGTCCCACAAAAATATCCAATGTATCCACCATCCCCATGGGATTGATGCCTGAGCGCATCATGTACCCAAGCGCAGATTGATCTGCCGAGCTTTCCTCGGCGCGGCTGTGCGACAGGAATTTACGTGTTGCGCTGCCACGCACACCTAATGCGATCCCTGTTGCGGCCTCACCCGATCCACTGGCCGCGCCAACCGCAAAGGCCAAGGCCGTGCCGAAATTGGCGGCATTTCTGCTAAGTTGTAGTTCCTGACGGCGCCGCGCAATATGGCCGTTTGCGATGTGCGCGGCCTCATGCGCGATGACGGATTGCAACATTTCAGGTGTTTTGCACCGTAAAATCAGTCCCGAATGTACAAAGATATTACGCCGATCAATCACAAAGGCATTCAGACGATCATCATTGACCACCAAAACCTTGGTCGACACGGGCGATAGCCCTGCGGCAATCAAAACCGGTGCGGCAAGGCGCGAGAGGCCTTCTTCGATATCAGAATCGCGCAAAAGCCCTGCGGATTGGGCAATCTGTGCGCAGGTGATCAGCGAAACAAAGGCAGCAAGGCGCAGAGAAAGCATGAGATTTGGAATAGCCATTGACCTTTGCAAGTGAGATTGTGAAAACATCCAAGAGAAGACCACTGTGGAATGATGTGATGAAAAACTCAACCCGTGGAGCGGTTGCTCCCTTTATTGTGATGGATGTCATGGAAGCGGCGCGCCAAGCCGAGGAAGAGGGACGCCACATTATCCACATGGAAGTGGGTCAGCCCAGCACCGCTGCCCCGCAAAAAGCCCTTCAATATCTGAAAGAGAGCATGGATCGCGATGCGATGGGGTATACGGTGGCATTGGGGTTGCCAGCGCTTCGGCAAAAAATCGCTGGTCTTTATGGAGAGTGGTATGATGTTGATCTTGATCCCGCCCGCGTTGTGATAACGCCCGGCTCATCGGGGGCGTTTATCCTGTCGTTCACATCCCTATTTGACGCAGCTGCTCGGGTAGGAATAGGTGCGCCAGGCTATCCCAGTTATCGCCAAATTTTGCGTGCGTTGGATTTGGTGCCCGTTGATATCGAAACCCAGCCTAAAAATCGACTGCAACCTGTTGCATCTGAATTGGTGGGACAGGATTTGGCAGGGTTGTTGGTGGCCTCCCCCGCAAATCCAACTGGAACCATGCTGGATCGCGCGGCGCTCTCCTCGTTGATCCATGCAACCCATGATGCAGGCGGCGCGTTTATAAGTGATGAAATTTATCACGGCATCGAATACGAGGCCAAAGCCGTCAGCGCATTGGAAATCACCGATGACTGTTATGTGATCAACTCGTTTTCAAAATATTTCTCAATGACAGGCTGGCGCGTGGGTTGGATGGTGGTTCCCGAAGATCACATTCGTCAGGTCGAGCGGTTGGCCCAAAACATGTTCATCTGTTCCCCGCATGCCAGTCAGTTGGCCGCATTGGCCGCTATGGATGCACATGATGAGTTGCAAGAAAACCTAAACGTGTATCGCAAAAATCGCGCCTTGATGATGGCGGGCCTGCCCAAAGCGGGGTTTACCAAATTCGCACCCCCTGACGGGGCCTTTTACGTGTATGTGGATGTGTCAGAATATACCGATGACAGCCTTGCCTTTTCCAAGCAGATTTTGGCAGAAGCGGGCGTGGCCCTAACGCCAGGATTGGATTTTGATCCCGCGCGTGGAGCAGGGACCTTGCGTTTGTCCTATGCCCGCAGCATAGCGGATATTGAGGAGGGGCTTATAAGATTGGAAAAATTCATGCGAAAACATAGATTTATTTCGTGATCTTCAGGTTTGTCA
>JAAEZW010000228.1 GCA_018222665.1 Paracoccaceae bacterium | reverse complement strand
CCTCTAGGGTGTGGGTTTCGTTGCGCTCGGGATCAAGCTGATCCTTCAGGCGCGGTGGCAGGTATTTGTTGACCGGTTTGGTGTTCATTTCTGGCATCAGATCAAAACCACCGCGATCAGCGACCAATTTGCTAACCTCACTGTCTGGATCGTCCAGATCCCCGAAATGGCGTGCGCCTGCGGGGCATGTGCGAACACAGGCTGGAACGCGGTCTTCTTCGGGTAGGTTTTCGTTGTAAATCCGATCCACGCAAAGGGTGCATTTTTTCATCACCTTCTCTTCGCCGTCCAATTCACGCGCACCATAGGGGCAGGCCCATGCGCACAAACCGCAGCCGATACAGTCGGTTTCATTCACCAACACGATGCCGTCTTCGGTCCGTTTGTAACTTGCGCCTGTTGGGCAAACCGTAACGCAGGGCGCATCATCACAATGCAGGCACGATTTCGGGAAATGGATTAGTTGCGCTGGGCTATCCTCTGGCTGCACCTCATATGAATGCACACGGTTTAGGAATGTTCCCAATGGGTTTTCGCCATAGGCGTCCTGATCGGCCAATGGCGCACCATAATTTTCGGTGTTCCAGCCCTTGCACGATACGACACAGGCGTGACACCCAACACAGGTGTCTAGGTCGATCACAAGGCCCAGTTTTTTGTCAGTCGATGATGGAAGACAGGTCATGATGTCCCCTTACTGCTTTGTTTGATGTTTTTTGGTCCCTGACCAACAGGCGATGTCAGCGTGTCAAACTGCGGCTGCGTACTTTTTGGTGGGGATGTTTTTTCAACTCGCACGCGCAAGTCGAACCACGCGGCCTGTCCTGTGATCGGATCAGAGTTTGACCAACGAAGTCCGTCCCCTTTGGGTGGCAATAATTCAGAAATCAAATGGTTCAAAAGGAACCCTTTGTTTGCCTCTGGCGCCTCTGGGTCCAATGCCCATGCGCCGCGACGTTTGCCAATCGCGTTCCACGTCCAGATTGTGTTTTCGTTCAACGCGGCCATTTCGGCGACGGGCACGGTGATTTCGCCATTGGGCGAGCTGACCTTGGCCCAATCACCGTCAACCAATCCCTGTTCTTGCATGACTTTGGTTGGCAAATACATAGGGTTCATTCCATGAATTTGACGCAACCATGCGTTCTGACTGCCCCAGCTGTGATACATTGCCATCGGACGTTGTGTCAGCGCATGTAATGGATAGTCATCTTCGTTTTCGACAGTGGCGGTTGGATACCAAATGGGCAGCGGGCTCATCACGCGTTTCAATTGATCCCGCATGTTTTCAGGGGGCTGATGATCCCCAATGCCGTTCGCAGCATTGTTGAATTTCTGCAATGGCTCAACATAAAGCTGGAACAGATAGGGTTGCGGGCTGTCATAAAGGCCCGTTTCCACCGCCCAATCCTGATAGTCTGTGTTCCAAGGTTTGAAATACCCTGCGTTTTCAGGCACGTGTTTGATCCAAACACCGCCATTTTCGATATAGCGGTCAATCTGTTCTGGATTGACGGGGCCGCGCCCTGTGTCATCCTCGCTACGCCATCCGGCCAGTGGTCCGATGCCAGGTTTGCGTTCGTGGTTGATCATGTAATCGGCATAATCCGCGTATTTCGCGCTGCCGTCCTCATTCACAAACCCGGGCAGTCCTAGACGCGCACCCAAATCAACCAACACAGATTGGAACCCACGCACGTCACGATCAGGTTCAATAACAGGCCAACGAATGGCATCTGCCGCTGCATCGGCCTCGCAAATTGGGCGATCCAGCAGGCTGATACAATCGTGACGTTCAAGGTATGTTGTGTCAGGCAGGATCAAATCGGCATAGGCCACCATTTCCGAACTATAGGCATCGGAATAGATGATGCGCGGAATGACGTATTCGCCGTTCTCATCCGTATCCGTCAGCATATCTATGACGGAATTTGTATTCATCGAACTGTTCCAGCTCATGTTCGCCATGTACATGAACAATGTGTCGATCTTGTAAGGATTGCCTGCATGGGCATTTGAAATCACCATATGCATCAGGCCATGCGCCGACATCGGGTTTTCCCATGTAAATGCCTTGTCAATCCGCTGAGGATTGCCCGCATCATCCAGCAATAGATCCTCTGGACCATGCACAAACCCAAGGTGCGGGCCGTTTAGCGGTGCGTTTGGTGTCGCTTTGGCATGCGGTTTTGGATGGATTTCCGATGGTTTCGGATAGGGTGGTTTGAAACGAAAGCTGCCTGGTGTTTCAACCGCGCCCAGAATGATTTGCAATGTGTGCAGCGCGCGACATGTTTGGAACCCGTTTCCATGAGCCGAAATTCCGCGCATCGCATGGATTGACACTGGGCGCCCGATCATTTCATCATAGGTGTTGCCACGGAAATCTGTCCATTTCTGAGGTAGGCGAATTTCCTGATCAAAGGCGACATGCGCCAATTCTGCGGCCAATGCGCGAATGCGTTTTGCTGAGATCCCACACAGGTCTGCAACCGCCTCTGGTGCATTTTCAGGGGATAGGAAATGTTCGATCATCTTGGTGAACACACTGGTCGCCCCGTTGTGCGAACCGCGCAGATCAGGTTCCGCGCCCTGATGATCAAAGGTAACAACATCCCCAGATTTGCGATCCACTATCAAGGGTTTGCCATTGTCATCGCGCAGGAATAGACCCGTTTCAGGATCCAACAAAACAGGCGCGTTTGTGAAACGTGCCAAATATGTCAGATCAATTTTGCCCGCTTCGATCAGGCAGTAGATTAGAGACAAAATGAAACGCCCATCGGTGCCTGGCGTAATGCCAACCCATTCATCCGCCACAGCATTATATCCTGTGCGAATGGGGTTAACGCCAATGACGCGCGCTCCGCGTTCTTTGATTTTGCCAATGCCCATTTTGATGGGGTTACTGTCGTGATCTTCGGCCACACCAAACAGCATGAAAAGTTTTGTGTGATCCCAGTCAGGTTGGCCAAATTCCCAAAACGCACCGCCCATCGTGTAAATGCCCGCAGTGGCCATGTTCACACTGCAAAATCCGCCGTGCGCGGCAAAGTTTGGCGTGCCAAACATCTGTGCCCAATACCCCGTAAAGGATTGCGATTGGTCACGGCCTGTGAAAAACGCCAGCTTTTCGGGTGATTTTTCGCGCAGTGGACCCAACCAGTCTGTCGCAATGCCAAGCGCCTCTTCCCAAGAGATTTCTTCGAATTTACCAGAGCCACGTTCACCCACCCGTTTTAGGGGTGCGCGTAGGCGGGATGGTGCAGTGACCTGCATAATGCCCGCAGACCCCTTGGCGCATAATACACCCTTGTTCACGGGGTGATCGCGGTTGCCTTCGATATAGGCGACTTTGCCGTCCTTTAGGTGGACGTTAATTCCGCACCGACAGGCACACATGTAACATGTGGTCTTGCGAATTTCGTCCGATACTTTTGGGGACGTATCAACGTAGGGTTGGTCTTTCACGTGCATCTCCTCGGGTTCATGTTGCCAATCTGATCAATCCAACCATGGACAGACCGACCAATAGCGACAAACATATGGGGCGATAGTAGGGTTCAAAGTTGGGTGTGAACAGGCGTTTACCTGCAAAAACACCAAGTGACGTAGGGATAGTTAGGGCCGCTGCGCGCAGCATAGCGATTTTGTCCAAAACCCCAAACAATAATAACGTTACAAAGGTCGTAATTGTTCCCAAAAACAAGAACATGACCAGCGCGGCCCGCATTTGGCGCGGGTTACGGTCAGACGATAAAACATAAAGTGCAACAACCATTCCGCCGACAGAGGCAAGGCCCGTTGCAATGCCTGCGCCGATCCCTGCGCTAACCAGTCCCGCGCGCGTGTTCAAAAAGGCCAAGCGCATGTTGGCCAATTGTGTCACCGCCAGCACCAGTATAAGGCACAGGGCCACAGTTTGGGACAGTTCGGCAGAAACGTTTTGCGTGAAATA
>JAAEZW010000227.1 GCA_018222665.1 Paracoccaceae bacterium | reverse complement strand
GTGCAATCATCGCTGCGGCGACACTTGTTTCTGCATGCCAGCCATTAGTGGTGGCAACCGCAAATGGAAGCGCAGGACTTCAAACACAAGCGAACACACTAACCGTTAATGAAGCCTACCCAATCAAAGGCTCAGAAAAGGTAACCGTGTATGCTTATTCATATTTGCGTGTGAGCCCATACTGCTCTCGAACAGTAGCGATTAGTTTCCGTTCATTACTTGCATACCCACAAACACTCATTGCCTTGCGCAACAGAGCTATGATCACGGGTGCCAATGGATTGGCAATTACAGATTGGAATGAACAGTCTGGATATACAACCTTAAGCGCCCATTTCTTTGACTGTCATTCAAAGAAAGGCCTTTAAAGAATTTAACGCTCCCTCTGCCGTGCGGTTTTGATGCAACTCTGCGGCAGAGGGCAGAGTTTACACACTAAAGTGCTACGCTTACACGGTATCCCTTAAATTGGATTTATCACTATAGATCAGGGAATTATATAAATAGACGTACTAAGCGTCTGATAGAAGTATTTCCAAAAGAAAAACACTCATCTAACGGTGACTGACTGTCGATCGCTATATCGATCGTTCAATCTTTCACACATGTGTAGGTGAAATGATAGAAACGTAAGACTCAGAGTAAATTTTACTTATTTTCGATCGCATCAAAAAAAGTAAAAATAGTTCATCAATTATTGATAAAATTCTCAATGTCATGCGTAGGGGAAATGCAATTACAACTGTAAATTGTATTAAGATACCTGAACTCTGCAGTCGTAAAAATACTAACAACTGCTTCTTTAGATTTTTTACACATAGGATCTGATAGGATTACATTGGTCGCTTCAATGCCCATGGTATTTGTACTTTTATACTTGACTGTTAAGTCTAAACCATCTTCTGATTTCTTCATAATTGATTGCTGCCGCAATAGTGTAATTCCGTCATTTTGTGCGTTTGGTACTTTCAGAAATCCAGTATCTAAATGAAGGGTGATACTCGATAAACTATCGGTAGTTTCAAAAAAATTAGATTTATTTTCTATCTGGTCAAAAGACCAAGAAACCTCAAGGTTTGGGTTGCACTGAATGGCAACAGCAGACCAAACACCCGTAGCAAAATGCATAAGAAATATTGTCGAAACTATACTGAGCATTCGCATTTTAGATCCTTAAGCCTAAATTCAAAATAGGTAATTCCGAGGCATCGTATTTCTTAAATTTTACAATATTTGCTCATAATCTCAAAGTCTTAAATGTACACAAGCAATTTCCTCAGTGCACTGATCAATAAACTTTTTCATCGCATTTATAGAATCGATGAATAATCAACACATTAGATAAAATGTGCCACTGTATCTCAGTATAGAACAATAACGGCTGCACAGAGAATGTTCGATTAAATTTATGATTTTTATGATATTTTGGTAGCGGAGGAGGGACTTGAACCCCCGACACGCGGATTATGATTCCGCTGCTCTAACCACCTGAGCTACTCCGCCAACGAAGGACCGTTTAGGATTATCCGCGCAGATCGTCAACCCCAATGTCGCTTTGCTTTCTACTTTTTGAGCGTGCGCGATACGCTCAGTTGGCACAAAATTTCAAACATAATCGAAACGCCCAAGAACGCCGTTCCACCACTGGGATCAAAGGGTGGCGAAACCTCGACCATATCGGCGCCAATTAGGTTTACACCACTTAATTCGCGCACAACTTGCAGCGCTTGATAACTATTAGGCCCGCCGACCTCTGGCGTGCCCGTTCCTGGGGCGAATGTTGGATCAACAAAATCAATGTCATATGACAAATAGGTGGGATCCTGGCCAACAATTTCACACGCCTCAGACATCACATCTACAACACCTCTTGCATGAAACTCTTCAATTTTAATGACACGAATTCCAACTGATTTTGCAAAATCCAAATCTTCGCTATCATACTGTGTGCCGCGAATGCCAATTTGGACAACCCGTTTAGGATCTAACAACCCTTCTTCTACCGCACGCCGAAAGGGGGTGCCATGGGTGTACATAGTCCCACCAAAATAGCTGTGGAACAGATCAGTGTGACTGTCAAAGTGCACCATGCCGACTGGTTCGTCTTTGGCTAATGCGCGAAGAACAGGCAACGAGGTCAAATGATCGCCGCCCGCGGTCATAGGTGTGATCCCAGCCTTTTTCACCTGATCATAAAATGCGGTAATCCGATCCATACTGTCGACAATATCGGCGGGATTGGGCCCAACATCCCCAAGGTCTGCGATATTCATCGCCTCAAATGGTCTGATCCCACTGACGGGGTGTTCGGCACGGATCATTGTGGATGCATCACGTAACTGGCGTGGACCATGACGCGGACCCGGGCGATTTGTTGTACCGCTGTCCCAGGGGACGCCAATAATTCCAATATCCACATTGCTTAGCCGCGCATCCTCAAGGGTGATATGTGGCAGGCGCATAAATGTGGGAACCCCCGCAAACCGCGGCAAGTCGAAGCCAGAAACAGGTTGGAAAAATGGGTCAGACACAACTTATCCTTTCAGTCGTTTGTGGGCAATGATGGGACCATCCCCAGAGTTTTCAATTCGTTTGATCGCATCATTGATAGGTTCCAATGTGACGGCCATCGCATGTGCGTTTGCATGCAAAATGTGACCCGCATCATGGACCAAAGCAACATGCCCCTCCCAGAACAATAAATCTCCACGTTTCATGTCTCCGTTGACATGTTCTCCCAAAGCTTTGCGTTGTAAATCACTGTCGGCGGGTGCTTTGATCCCACAGACAGAGCAGGCAACTCGAACCAGGCCAGAACAATCAATCCCCAATGCCGAATTACCGCCCCACAGATATGGAACCCCGAGAAACTTTTGCGCCTCTTTCACAATATCTGGGGCCTTTTCTGAAAGGGGTTTTACATGCGCCAGAGGGATCCAACCCAAGTCAGTTCTGGCAAAGCGTCCCTTATGGTCATGCACCCTGATCTGAGACTGCATGGGTAGCAGTGCTAAGTCAGGGCTTTTGAAATCGGCGTCACGATAGCAATGCGTCAAAACGTTTGTGACATAGTGCGTTGGGGCGGAATAGCTGCACAATGCGGCAGATTGCACATATCCTACGTATCCATCGGAGTGTTGACGCACAAAAGACCAGCCTGCGACATCCTCAAACACATCAACGGATGCACCGTAAAGTAATTGTCGCTGTCGGTCTCCATTTGGCTTATCCAGCAAATCACATAATGGCAAAGCAATCTGGCAATGTTCAGGATGCACAAACTTATGATGGTCGATATCAAATTTCAGGTCGATTGCAGCGACCCGTTCATTATATGCCTGAAATCGCCGATCCATTACAGGTTTAGAAACTTTGGTAGCGCCTCAAATACAGCACGCGCGCCTGTGGAGTTTCCGCCCTTTGGCCGCCCAGGGGCGTTTTGCGCGCTCCATGCAAAGATATCGAAATGCGCGTATTTTTCAGGATCATCCACAAATCTACGCAAAAACAGGGCCGCCGTGATCGCACCGCCCAATCCGCCCGCTGGGGCATTGTCCAAATCTGCAATATCGGGTTCAATCATTGCCTCATACGGATCCCAAAATGGCAATTCCCAAACAGGGTCCTGTGCGTCGTGACAACCCGACAATAACGCAGATGAAAATGCCTCCGACCCAGAAAAGAATGGTGCGATATCGGAGCCAACCGCAACGCGCGCAGCACCCGTCAATGTGGCCATGGACAGAATGAAATCGGGATTATCCTCACTCGCCAAGGCCAGCGCATCCGCCAAAACCAAGCGACCTTCTGCATCGGTGTTATTGATTTCAACACTTAATCCTTTGCGTGACATGAGAATGTCTTTGGGGCGAAACGCATTGCCAGATACCGCATTTTCGACCGCGGGGATCAGTACACGTAGTTGAACAGGTAAATTCATGCGCATGATCATATGTGCCAGTGCAATGACATTAGCAGACCCGCCCATAT
>JAAEZW010000226.1 GCA_018222665.1 Paracoccaceae bacterium | reverse complement strand
CATCTACATAGGTAAGATCAAACATAAGACAGAAGTCTATGAGGGATTACATGAAGCGATCATTGAGCAAGATCAGTTTGATCGGGTTCAGGAGCAGCTTCAGGCAAAGTCAGTGATCAAGCGAGGCAAGCATCCCTCTCGTGGGCCCTCTGCTTATCTGGTTGGGAAAGTCTTTGATGAGACTGGGGACAGATTAACGCCCTCTAAGTCCAAGAAGTCCTCTGGGCGTGTTATTCGCTACTATTACTCCAACCGTTTGATATCAGGTGGTGCAGATCCAACAGGGTGGCGATTACGGGCAGATATGCTGGAGCAAATACTCAGTGAGATTGTTGGGACAAGGCTGAGCGAAGCGCTCACAGAGTTTAGGTTGGCGCCACAGATCAAGCCGCATGAGCTAAACGAAGCCAAAGAACGTTTAGAACAGTTGGATATCAAAGGCACATTGGATCTGATCACACGCGTTGATCTCAGTGAGACCAAGGCAAGTCTCCAGTTGGATGTTGAAAAAGTGGCGGCGCTTGTTCAACTCGGTACTGACAAGCTCGACTTGGAATATTTGCGAGTAGAAGAGCCCGTTGTCCTTAGGAAGCGCACGAATGGAACCAAGCTCACTTGGGTTGGATACAAGGGAGAACCAAATCATGCGCTCATCCGAGCTATTGTGACAGCAAGGGCTTGGGTGGATGAGATCAAAGCTGGTCGGTCCATTTCTGATATTATGCAGGCACATCAGATACCTGAGGGCATGATTTGGAAGCGTATCCGCCTGGCGTTTTTATCTCCTAAGATTCTCAGAGCCATTCTAGACGGCAAGACCAATCGGGATCTCACAATCAAGATGCTCACCCGGCATGATCTGCCAGTCGAATGGTCAGAGCAAGAAGCCCTGTTTTTGGGCTGAGTTCCCTGTTACGACCACTTAAATTCCCTGTTATTTTTAAGCCCGCTTATGAAAACCCTAATAATCATTGGGGTTCAGCCTTAATTTGGGCGTTCCCAAATTTAAAAACAAAAAATTCCCTGTTAATTTCCCTGTTAATTTCAAAAAAACAGGGAAAACACACCCTCGGAAAATGACGCGCTGAGGTTAAAGGGGAAATGTCGCTGTTATGAGAAGTGATGTAATGCATCAGTTGAAAAGGGCTGATGTAAGCCCCTGAATTTACGCAGGAACAGTGCTGCAAATGCCAGTTACGTGAATGAAGAGGATGTCGTGGCGGAGCGACAGGGATTCGAACCCTGGAGACGGTCTCCCGCCTACACACTTTCCAGGCGTGCGCCTTCGACCACTCGGCCACCGCTCCGTTATAGGGGGTTTAGACTGATTGCTTTGGGAATATCAAGGGGGGAATGGGAAATTCCCGCATCAATCCTGAAATACGAGATGAACACGTCTGTTCTGTTTGCCCTTTTTCTCGATTTTGCTGATCGCGACGCTGCCAATTTCACCTGTTTTGGCAACATGCGTGCCCCCACAGGGTTGCAAATCAACCTGCTCGCTTACATCGCCGATGCGCACCAAACGAATGCGTCCTGCGCCGCGCGGGGGTTGAACGGACATTGTTTTCACAAGCCCCGGATTTTCGTCCAGCTCTGCATCACTGATCCAGCGCTCCGTGATGTCGAAATTACGCGCGATGATCGCGTTCAGCATTTCTGTGAGGGTATCTTTGTCATCTGGCGCCTCTGGCATGTCGAAATCCAAACGCCCCTTCACGGCTGTGATGGCCCCGCCTGTGACGGGCAATGGGATCACGACCGACAATAAATGCAACGCCGTGTGCATGCGCATATGCGCGTACCGCATATCCCAATTTATATCCTGTGTGACCGCTTGCCCAACCGCGGGGCGCATGGCCCCCTCAGCGGGGATAAGAATAATGGATCCCCCATCGCCCTTGATCGTGGTTGTGATTTCGATGTCCTGATCGTCCCAAATCAATGTGCCACAATCACCGGGCTGACCACCGGACGTGGCATAGAATAAGGACTGATCAAGGTTAATACCGCCCTGCTCGGTTATGCCAGTGACAAGTCCCTCGGCGCGCGTTTGATAGGCATCCTTCAGGTAAAGTGGCGTTGTCATTCGCTGCCCTTCCCAAAATCAGCAATGTTTTTGATTGTGATATCACGCTGCGCAAATGGGATGTCGATGCCTTCGGCGACAAAACGTTCTGCGATTTGGTGATTGATTTCTGATTTGACGCTGAGCATGAAATTCACATCCCGCAAAATCGCGCGAATTTCGAAATCCATGCTGTCCGCACCAAATCCTTGGAACACAATGGATGGCCCAGGGTTTAAAACGACCATCGGCTGGGCCTCGGCAATTTCGCGCAAAATCTCTTCCACCTTCCGAGTATCAGTTCCGTATGCCACACCCACAGGCACAATCAAACGGCCAATCGTATTGCCACGGGTATAGTTCGTGACCTTGCCAGACACCAAATCAGCGTTCGGAACTATCACGTCACTGCGATCAAAGGTTTCGATGCGGGTGGATCGGACGCTGATATCGCGCACGTACCCCATGGTGCCCCCAACGTCGATCCAGTCCCCCTTGGTCACGGGGCGTTCAATCAACAAAATGATCCCCGAGACAAAGTTTGAAACGATGTTTTGCAATCCAAAACCAATCCCCACGGACAGGGCACCTGCAACGATGGCAAGGGAGGAGAGGTCCAGTCCTGTGCTAGAAATCGCAACCATTGCGGCGATAAAAATACCGATATACCCCAAACCTGAAACAATTGCATTTTGTGCCCCTGCATCCAATCGTGTTTTTGGCAACACTGATCCGCGCAACGCAGATTGGATCAATCGGGTGGCCATGTATCCGATGGTAAAAATCAGAACAAAGGTCAGGAAATCCAAGGGGGAAATGCGGGTGCCCGCAATTGGAACGCCCTCTTTCACCTGATCCCAAACCTCTGACAGGTTGGAAACCCTCGCGCCCCAAATCAACGCAAAGAACGGCAATGATGCAAAGGCGATCACGAAACTGATTAGGATGGGGACCAAACCATCCTCTTGTTCGCCCTCTCGCCCAATCGCACGGGCGTAAAGATCGACAAGACCGCCTTGTAGGATCACAATAACGGAACACAGCGCCAGGGTTAGTAGTGAGGCCAGAACCAAACTATAGGCCGCGATCACATACCCAACCGCCCCCAAAACAGGTGCACCATAAGTGATGAAACGCCCAACCTGGGCCAAAAGGCGGGCAAAGCGGATTGCGAAAACACCATCTGGGCCTGCATGCTCACTATCGCTGGCTTGGCGCAAATTCACTGTTGCGCGTGACAGGACATAGGCCCCCAGCAAGATCAAAACGAAATGCAACACCGAAATCGACGCGGCACTGACTTCGTTGAACACGAAAACATGCTCAAGCGCGTGATCAATGACAACGATCAACGCCCCCAAAACAAAGGTGCGGCGGATCGAGCCTTCTTCGATGTCGCTTGGCAATTCGAACGCCGAGCCCGATCCTGTCGCCAGACGATCCGAGACAAAGATGGCCGCAATGATATAACCCGCCCAAATGGGCATGGCGTCCAAGACCAAGGCACCGCGCACCCCAAACATGCCCGTTTGCAACATCGCAGCCCCTAAGGCATAAAAGGCCGCAATCAGCATGGCCGTTTTGATGGATGCAGCAATCAAATGCGCCAATCGGGGATTGCGCGCCACGTTTTGCGAAAGATCCCGTGCCCGCAAGGACACCCGCGACGCACCAAAGAAAAATGCAATGGTTAAAGAGAGTTGCAGGATAATATTCAACAAGTTCGATTGAAATGATGCCCGCGCCGCCGCATTGTTAAATGCATCTGAAACTTCATCGACAAGCCCCGAAATCACACCAACCACCTCTGTCATGGCGGTCAACCATTTTGACGGCGCAAGCGGCGTTGGCCCCAATTCCAGCAATGCGTTTGTACGCCGTGCGCTGATGATTTGGTCAATCTCACGGATCAACCCGCTGGCGCGGGAATAGGC
>JAAEZW010000225.1 GCA_018222665.1 Paracoccaceae bacterium | reverse complement strand
GGTTAACCCCCGACGCAATCGCAGGCACAGTCGAAGAAGTCCTGCGCTATGATCCACCCCTGCATATGTTTACACGCTATGTTTATGACGATGTCAAAATTGGAGATCACACATTAACGTGTGGGGATCAGGTTGCGCTGATGATTGGCGCCTCTGGGCGTGATCCCAGTCGATGGAACGATCCAAACAGGTTTGATCCCGCGCGCAGGGTGCAGAAAAATCATGCGTTTGGCGCGGGCATCCACTTTTGCCTTGGTGCGCCGCTGGCCCGTATGGAAATGCAAATCGCACTAAAAGCGCTGTTTGATCGTCACCCAAACCTGCGCATCACGGCAGCGCCCAAATACGCAAATGTGTATCATTTTCACGGGTTAGAGGCGCTTTGGGTCCAAACCTAAAGCGGCAATTGCGTCGTGCTTTTGATTTCTTCCATCGAGAGCAGTGCCGTGACATTGTGCACCTTCACCTCTGAAATAAGGGCCTGATAGAAATTGTCATAGGCCCGCGCGTTTTTTACCCGCACCTTAAGGATATAGTCGATATCCCCCGCCAATCGGTGTGCCTCTTGCACTTCGGGTCGATCATTTAACGCCTGCAAAAACGCGGCTTGCCAACTGGCCTCATGCTCACTGGTGCGGATCAACACGAAAAAGCACGCCTCAAACCCCAAGGCTTCGGCATCCAATAGCGTGGTACTTTGTTTGATGATCCCAGCATCGCGCATTTTGCGAATCCGATTCCAAACTGGGGTCTTGGAGCTGTTCGCTTTCTTGGCGATTTCCTCCAATGATTGGTTTGCGTCGCTTTGCAGCTCAAGCAAAATTTTCCGATCTGTTTCGTCCAAACGAACCATTTTTTCGCGCTCCATCTCGTTTTTGGCCCAGCAATCCTAGAAAACCCAATTACCAGAACAATGTTTCTTATTTCACGGCATATATTTCATTTTTTGGGAATTTTTCCTAATTATAGGGGAAAGTCAACCAAGGAACATACGAAAATGGAACATTACCCTGTCTATCTGTCACTGCGTGATAAACGTGTTTTGGTTGTGGGCACGGGGGAATGCGCTTTGGCCAAACTGCGGCTGTTGATGAAAACGCCCGCGCGGATTGAAGTTTACGGATTTGATCCGATTGACGAACTGGTCGCACTGTGCACGGCCGGCCATATTCACCTGATGCACCGTGATCTTGGCGCAAACGACCTGACAGGTGCCCAATTGGTTTATGCCGCGCAAGAGGATGATGCAGCAGATCGCGCCGTGGCCCAATTGGCCCGCGAACAGGGTGTTTTGGTGAATATCGTCGACAATCTATGTCACAGTGATTTTATCACCCCTGCGATTGTGGATCGTTCGCCCGTTACAATCGCCATCGGAACCGAAGGCGCGGCCCCCATATTGGCCCGTCAGATCAAGGCACATCTAGAGGAATTCCTGCCGCGTTCGCTTGGCCATTTGACGCGCATTGCCCAGAAATTCCGCCCCAAGGCAGCAGCACTGCCCTATGGACGGCCACGTCGGGCATTTTGGTCCGATTATTTTCTGAAAAAGGGGCCGCATGCCTATGATCAGGATGGTGAAGCGGGGGCGCAGGACGCCCTTGATAAACTGTTACATCAACATTTGAACCGCAAACGGGAAAGCGGTTTTGTGTCATTTGTGGGTGCGGGTCCTGGCGATCCAGAGCTTTTGACGCTAAAGGCGCGCAAGCTACTGCATCAGGCCGATGTGGTGATTTATGACCGTTTGGTCGGGTCAGGCATCCTTGAACTGGCCCGCAGAGAGGCGCAGTTAATTAACGTGGGAAAAACGGGCTTTGGCCTCTCTACCCCACAGGAGCATATCAATGACCTGATCGTGGAACACGCCCGTGCGGGCGCACATGTTGTGCGACTAAAGGGCGGCGATTGCACGGTTTTTGGCCGTCTGGACGAGGAAATTGACGCGCTGGATGCACATGGACTGACCTGGCATATCACGCCTGGGATCACGGCGGCCTCGGCCGGTGTTGCGGCCTTGGGGCAATCTATGACAAAGCGCGGACGCAATGCCTCAGTCAGGTTTTTAACAGGCCACGACATGAAGGGATTTGCCGATCACGATTGGGAAAGCCTTGCAAAACCAGATGAGGTTGCTGCCATTTACATGGGCAAAAAATCGGCACGTTTTGTTCAAGGGCGCTTGTTGATGTTTGGCGCATCTCCACAAAAAGAAATCAGCATCGTTGAAAATGCATCCCGTTCAGACATGCGGGTTTTGGAAACGAACCTCGGCGATTTGGTCGAAACACTGCGATCAAACGATGTGACGGGCCCTGCATTGATAGTTTATGGACTGGCCCCGCGTCAGGCCCAAACCCTTTCACACCCACAAAAGATGGAGTTTGCATAATGCCCCGCCCAATTTTTGATCAGATCATCACCGCAAACGCCCTATTAGAAGGGGACGTGGTTTATTTCACCGCCGCAGACACATGGACGCGCAATATTCAAAAGGCCGAAGTGTTCAGTGATGAGGCCATCGCCCAAGTTCGCCTGATTGAGGCCATGGCGCAGGCAAACGTCGTTGTGGGCGCGTATTTGATGCCCATTCAGCACACCAAGGATGGACACGCACCAATTCATTTCCGCGAGGAATTCCGCACCAAAGGGCCGTCGAATTATGCCCACGGAAAACAGGAACAGAGCCATGTATAAATATAACGATTTCGATCACGCCTTTGTCACATCCCGCAATGCGCAATTTCGCGAACAGGTAAACCGCCGTATCTCAGGCGCGCTCAGTGAAGATGAATTCAAACCCCTGCGCTTGATGAATGGTTTATACCTGCAATTACATGCCTATATGCTGCGCGTGGCGATCCCTTATGGCACCTTAAACAGTGCGCAAATGCGGCAACTGGCAATGATCGCCGATCGTTGGGACAAGGGATATGGCCATTTCACAACCCGCCAGAACATTCAGTTCAACTGGCCCAAATTGCAGGATGTGCCCGATATCCTTGATGCCTTGGCCGAGGTTGAAATGCACGCGATCCAAACCAGCGGCAACACAATCCGAAATGTCACGGCCGATCATTTTGCAGGGGCTGCATCGGATGAAATCGCGGATCCGCGCATTTACGCTGAATTGATCCGTCAATGGTCCACCGATCATCCAGAGTTCCAATTCCTACCCCGCAAATTCAAGGTGGCCGTAACAGGCGCCAAACAAGACCGCGCGGTTATTCACGCCCATGATATCGGCCTGCAAATTGTCGAACAAGACGGCAAACTGGGCATGCGGGTCATAATCGGCGGGGGCTTGGGCCGCACACCTATGATTGGCAAGGTGATCCATGAATTCGTGGCGATGGATGACATCCTGCCTTATCTTGAATCCGTGGTCAGTGTTTGGAACCTGTTGGGTCGTCGTGACAACAAGTATAAGGCGCGGATTAAGATTACGATTCATGAAAACGGCATCGACGAATTTTCGCGCCTTGTCGATGAACGCTTTGCCCTGATCCGACCCAGTTTTCAGGGATTTGATCAAACACTTTTGTCAGAAATATCTGACGTTTTTATCGCACCCAAATTTCAACGGTTCGACCTGTCGGCTTTTGATGCGCGTTACCAAGGGGATCCAAACTTCCGCTCTTGGGTGGATACAAATATCACGGCGCATAAGCAGGCCGATTATGCAATCGCAACGATTTCATTGAAATCCCATGGTGAAACGCCAGGCGATGCCAGCAGCGCACAAATGCGCCGCATTGCAGATTTGGCTGAAACCTATTCACACAACGAGTTGCGCATCAGTCATGAGCAAAATATCGTCCTGCCCCATGTGCACAAAGCGCATTTGCCCGACATCTATGATGCACTGCACGCCATTGGGCTGGACACCGCAAATATTGGATTGATTTCCGATATTATCGCCTGCCCCGGTATGGATTATTGTGCATTGGCGACGGCGCGTTCCATCCCCATCGCACAAGACATTGCAACGCATTTTGATTCCCTAAAACTGGAACATGACATTGGTC
>JAAEZW010000224.1 GCA_018222665.1 Paracoccaceae bacterium | reverse complement strand
AACGAAGCCCCCGCCCTTCGGGACGGGCGTGGGCTGGATCATGCGCGATTAGTCTTCGCTTGCGCTCAGACCGCGCATGATCTGGGTTAATAAATTCATTTGGTCGTCAAGTATTTCTGAAGATAACCGCATTTATCGTGCGTAACTGGGGTTGGATTGTTTCAGAAACGATCGTCGATCAAACCCGCACTTGCCGCGGCGACAGCGGGCAGGGCGATGGCAAGCTGTCGGATTACATCCTAATTTGATGTGGCGATATTTCTTGTATCAACTGAAATGTTGTGAATAAAAATGCCCCCATCAACAGTGACAGTGCACAACCCCATTGCCCAATGACGAAATGTGCCGTGCGTCGCGTCCATGTTATCAATCCAAACCGCTTTTGAATCTTGGATGGGTTGAATGCGAAATTTCGGATCGTCAACGGCAAACTGTGCCCCAGATGGGATTGGGGCATCCTGACCCAAAAGGGGGCGCGATGTGCCATGCTTCCCCCCGAAAACAGGCAGGGTGCGCACGGACGTAACACCGACGTTATACCGACGTGATACAGATCATGAAAAACAGCCTGTTAAATGGGTTAATCCACCTTGCAAACCCCGGGGCCAGCGCATAGGTTTCCGCCAACGCAAAATAAAAAAGAAGGATGGCACCGACATGGGTGGTATTGAACAATTTATTCCGCTGATACTGATTTTCGCGATCATGTATTTCCTTATGATCCGTCCCCAGCAGAAAAAGATCAAAGAGCATCAGAAGATGGTGCAAAACCTGCGCCGTGGCGATGTTGTTGTGACCCAAGGTGGATTGATCGGTAAGGTTGCAAAGGTCAAAGAGAACAACGAATTGGACCTTGAATTGGCTGAAGGCGTCAAGGTGCGCGTTGTGCAATCAACGATTGCGGATGTGGTTTCAAAAACTGAACCTGTCAGCGATTAATTGACGAACTGAGGACGGCAAATATGCTCTTTATCGATCTGTGGAAAAAGGTCGTGATCTGGGTCGTTGTGGCCTTGGGTTTGGTGTTGGCAATCCCCAACGCATTTTACGATCGTGTGGAGCAGTTTAATGACGCTGAAAAGGCGATTCAGGTTGGGTTTGATACCCCTGAAAATCGTGAAAAAACAGGACTTTGGCCGTCATTTTTGCCCTCTGGTTTGGTGAACTTGGGGCTGGATTTGCGCGGTGGTGCGCATTTGTTGGCCGAGGTGCAGGTGGCCGATGTTTATGCACAGCGCATGACGGCGCTTTGGCCTGATGTGCGCGACGTGTTGCGCCCCGAACGGGCAACCGTGGGCACCATCCGTTTGCAAAAAGGCGCACCTGATGAATTGCGCGTCAAAATTTCGGAACCCGCGGGCATGGACCGTGCCTTGCAATTGGTGCGCGGGCTGTCACAACCCGTGACCTCCCTTGGCGGCGCGATGAGCAATGATTTGGATGTACGGGCCGAGGGCGATGAAATCGTGGTAACGCTAAGTGCCGCGGAACAGGCCGCAACCACCGAACGTACATTGCGCCAAGCGCTGGAAATCATTCGCCGCCGCATTGATGAGGTGGGCACACGCGAACCCACCATCCAACGTCAGGGCGCGGATCGTATCCTGATCCAAGTTCCAGGGATCGGATCAGCGGCCGAGTTAAAAGAGATAATCGGAACCACAGCGCAGCTGACATTCCAACCCGTCGTTGGACGAGGTGGCAACCCCGATGTCCCCGCAGGAGCAGGGAACGAGGTGCTGCCATCCCTGAATGACGAAGGGGTCTATTACACGCTTGTGTCGGCCCCCGTTGTTACGGGCGAAGAATTGGTGGATGCCCAGCCCAGTTTTGATCAAAACAACCGTCCTGCGGTGAATTTCCGATTTAACCCTACAGGCGCACGCGCGTTTGGCGATTACACGCGTGACAATATTGGCAGCCCCTTTGCCATCGTTCTGGATGGAGAGGTGATCAGCGCCCCTGTGATCCAATCCCATATCCCGGGCGGTTCGGGCATTATCACGGGCAGTTTTACGGTTGAGGAAAGCACCAATTTGGCGGTCCTGTTGCGGGCAGGGGCACTACCCGCAGGTTTAGAGTTCCTTGAGGAACGTACAATCGGTCCTGAACTGGGCGCGGATAGCATTAAGGCGGGGCAAATCGCTTGTATCGTTGCGGGAATTGCGGTGCTTATCTTTATGGTGCTGTCCTATGGATTGTTTGGCATTTTTGCCAATGTCGCCCTGATCATCAACGTGGGCTTGATCTTTGGTTTGCTGTCGCTGGTGGGCGCAACCCTGACATTGCCGGGGATTGCAGGGATTGTTTTGACAATCGGTATGGCGGTTGATGCCAATGTGTTGGTGTTCGAACGCATCCGCGAGGAAATTCGCGCAGGAAAGGGGCCCGCGCGGTCCATTGAACTGGGCTATGAAAAGGCGATTTCGGCAATCACCGATGCCAATGTGACCACATTCATCACGGCGGTGATCCTATTTGCCATGGGCTCGGGCCCAGTGCGTGGATTTGCGATTACGCTGGGTCTGGGCATTCTCACCTCGGTCTTTACGGCCATTTTTGTAACGCGCCTGTTGGTGGTGATCTGGTTTGATCGCGCCCGTCCAAAGAAGATTGAGGTGTAAGATGCGTCTTAAACTTGTTCCAACCGTCACGAATTTCGATTTCTTTAGCCGTTCCAAAGTGTGGCTGGGTATTTCGGGTGTGTTCATGGTGATCGCGCTGATTTCATTCCTGTTGCAGGGATTGAATTTCGGCATTGATTTCCGCGGCGGTACAACCATCCGAACAGAAAGCACAACTGAAATTAACGTCGGATCCTATCGCGATGCTTTGGCCCCATTGGAATTGGGCGACATCATCATTTCCGAGGTGTTTGACCCAAGTTTTGACGCCGATCAACATGTCGCTATGATCCGTATTCAGGCCCAAGATGGCGAAGAGGCGGTGACCGCGCAAATGACCAAAGATGCCTTTGCCGCATTGTCATCTGTTGATCCCGCGATCAAATTTGTATCGGTGGAAAGTGTTGGCCCAAAGGTGTCAGGCGAATTGATCCAAACCGCGATTATTGCCGTCATTCTGGCGATTGCGGCGGTCTTGTTTTACATCTGGCTACGCTTTGAATGGCAATTTGCGGTGGGCGCTGTTTTGGCCTTGGTCCATGACGTGTTGCTGACCATCGGTATTTTTTCCGAATTGCAGATTAAGTTTGATTTGGCAATCATCGCGGCGCTTTTGACCATTGTCGGTTATTCGCTAAACGATACGGTTGTTGTGTTTGACCGCGTGCGTGAAAACCTGCGCAAATATAAATCCAAACCGTTGAAGGATGTGTTGAACCTGTCCATCAACGAAACACTTAGCCGAACAATGATGACATCTGTCACCACATTGATCGCGTTGATCGCCCTATTGGTTTTGGGTGGGGATGTGATCCGCGGCTTTGTGTTTGCGATGACATGGGGCGTGATCGTAGGCACCTATAGTTCGATTTTCGTCGCCTCTGCGATCCTGATGGCCTTGGGCGTAAAACGCGATTGGAGCAAACCGAATAATGAGGCGGGCACACAGGTCCCGCAGGTGTAAATCCGATGCGTTTGAATGAAATCAACTACACCGATGCGTTGCCCATTGATGGCTATGGTCCTGGGTTTTTTCGGGTTGGTGGTCAGGTCTATAACAGTGCTGTTCTGTGTTCGGGGGCAGGGGTCAGCGAATGGGGCGGGTATAGTGATACTGAAACGCTGCTGACACTGGCGGGGCAGGTTGATGTTTTGTTCATTGGAACGGGCAAAGATACGCTGCACATCCCTGCGGATTTTCGCACCACGCTGGAAACTGCGGGGCTGGGCGTTGAGGCGATGAATAGCCCCTCTGCCGCGCGGACTTATAACATTCTGCTGTCTGAAGGGCGTCGTATCGCGGTTGCGTTACTGCCCGTCACCGATCCCATCACTGGGGCGTGATCAAATTCATCTTTTGCAATGCATCATCATGGTGTAAGCCAGTGATATGACATTAACTGTTTCAAATCTAAGTGTTCTACGCGC
>JAAEZW010000223.1:269-4069 GCA_018222665.1 Paracoccaceae bacterium | reverse complement strand
CGGCCTGTACGGGATCATTCGTTCCACTGCTGACCTTGGGTATTCCAGGGTCGGTGACAACGGCGATATTGTTGGGCGCATTGATTGCGCTGAACGTGACGCCAGGACCGCGATTGATGGTGGATGATCCACAGATTTTCTGGTCGGTGATCATTTCAATGTATATCGGGAACGTAGTGCTTTTGATCCTGAACCTGCCGCTAATCCCATATATCGCCAAGGTTCTGGCCGTGCCACGCAATTTTTTGATTCCCTTCATTTTGTTCTTCACATTAATGGGAGCTTATATTGGACAAAACAATTCCACCGAATTGCTGATTTTGGTTGGCTTTGGGGTTTGCGCGACCATTCTGAAATTCGCGGATTATCCGTTGGCACCTTTATTGATCGGGTTTATTTTGGGCACCATGCTTGAAGATAACTTTGCCCGTTCCATGAACCTGTATGATGGGGCGTCCTTTATCTGGGAACGTCCGATGACCTTGGGTCTGTTGATCTTATCCTTGGTTTTGGTGGTGTTGCCATCCTATCGCGCACGGCGTGCTCGACTTAAGGCAGCTGGGATCGCAGATGGCGACTAAGTTCCTAGAAGACGTTCGTGTGCTTGATCTCACGAACGTCTTGGCCGGCCCCTATTGTTGCTATCAACTGGCGCTGATGGGGGCCGAAGTTATCAAGGTGGAACGCCCGGGATCAGGCGATTTGGCCCGCGTGTTGGGCACAGACCCTGATCGCAATGCAGCGGGTATGGGGATTAGTTTTCTGGCGCAAAATGCGGGGAAAAAATCCATTACATTGGATATGAAACATCCCCGCGGAAAAGAACTATTGAAACAATTGGTCAGGAACGCAGATGTTTTGGTCGAAAATTTCCGCCCCGGTGTCATGGCGCGTTTGGGATTGGACTACGCGGTCCTGCGCCAAGAAAATCCCAATCTAATCTACTGCGCGATATCTGGGTTTGGTCAAACAGGACCCCGCAATGGCGATCCTGCCTATGATCAAATCATTCAAGGGTTCGCAGGGGTGATGTCCATCACGGGATCGCCAGAAACCAAATCCTATCGCGTGGGCTATCCAATCGCCGATACCTCGGGCGGGATGGCCGCGGCCATGTCAATCGCGGCTGCGTTAAACGCAGAGCCGCGCGGGGCATTTTTGGATGTGTCGATGACCGATGCAGTTCTATCGGCGATGGGGTGGGTTGTGTCGAATTACCTGATCGGGGGTATTGAACCTGCAGCGCATGGTAATGAAAACACCACCTCTGCGCCCTCTGGTACCTTTGCGACGGCGGATCAACCCATCAACATTGCAGCAAATCGGGACGAGCAATGGGTGTCCTTGGCCACACATATCGGACGTACCGATTTACTGGATCATCCTGATTATGTGACCCGCGAAATGCGCAAAGCGCACCGTCATGCATTGCGTAATGAAATCGAAACGGTTTTGATGACGCGCCCTGCGCAGGACTGGGTGACAGAATTAAACGCAATTGGTGTGCCCAGTGGCCCCGTCCTTAGCGTCCCGCAAGTGTTGGATGATGCACAGATCGCAGAACGCGATATGATCGCCACCTTGTCTAAGGACGGTGAAGAGATCAACGTGGCAACAGGACCCGCAATCATCGACGGTGACAAACCCATGCCTGCGCATTATCCCCCTGATCTTGGGGAACATAACCAAGAGGTTTGGGGCGCACTTGGGCTATCGCCCGATGACATCGCGGCGTTGCAAGAGGAGGGCATTTTATGAGTGATGTCGCAGATTGGTGGAAAACATCCATCATTGACATGGAACCCGGACGCATTGAGTTGCGCGGCAACCCGATCCAAGATTTGATCGGCAATATCAGCTTTCCTGACATGATATGGATGATGGTGCGCGGCGATCGCCCGAGTGAGGCACAGTCAAAATTGTTTGAAGCCGCATTGGTATCCGCCGTCGATCATGGGCCCCAAGCCCCCTCAATCGCGGCTGCGCGCATGGCGGTGACCTGTGGATTGCCATTGAACAACGCCATGGCAAGCGCGGTCAATATGTTGGGGGATGTACATGGCGGCGCAGGGGAACAGGCAGTTGAATTGTTTCATTTTGTCATGGCGTATAATGGGCCTGTGTCAGATGCATTGAGTGCGTGGAAGAACGCGCGTGGCAAAATTATTCCGGGATTTGGGCATCGGTTTCACAAACCCACAGACCCGCGCGCGCCCCGTTTAATGGAATTGGTGGATCGGGCCGTGGGTCAAGGGGCATGCAATGGCAAATTTGCCCAGATCGGGCAAGAGATTGAAACAGTATTGCGCGAACAAAAGGGCACGGCCATTCCGATGAATATCGACGGTGCAACGGCCGTCATTTATGCCGAATTGGGATTTGCCCCGCCCCTTGCACGTGGGCTGTTTTGTTTGTCACGCTCTGTTGGCATTTTGGCGCATTCTTGGGAACAAATGAACCAAGGCGGGCGTAACAAGGGACCAACACCACCGCACTACAGATGGACCTATGAGGGCCCATCTGAGTAAGTGCGTTCTATGCGCCGCTTTTCGCAGCACCTTGTGATAGGCTGCTCAGTTTTGCATAGGCGATTTCGGGATCAACCGCGCCAAAGCCTGCAAAGGTGCCAAAACCACAATCTGACCCCGCGATCACACGGTCCGCGCCCACGATATCGACAAAACGGTCAATGCGCTGGGCGACCAGATCGGGGTGTTCGACAAAGTTTGTTGTTGTGTCCACAACGCCGGGCACCAAGACCTTATCCTCTGGAATATCGTTTTTGCGATCTTTGAAAACGCTCCACTCGTGTCCGTGACGCGGGTTTGAGGTTTCAAACAAAACATAGCGTGCCTTGGTTGACATCAATGTATCAAACATCTTGGACATTGGGATGTCACAGATATGTGGGCCTTCGTAATTGCCCCAACAGATATGCACACGCACCTTTTCCGCAGGCACATCAGAGAGCGCATAGTTCAACGCTTCGACATGGGAATTTGCGATTTTGATAAATTCCTCATCGGACAAATCATTAAACAGCATGTGACGCGAAAGCGCCAGATCAGGACAATCCAGTTGCAAATCCAACCCTGATGCGACGATGGTTTCGTATTCGGCCTTCATCGCGTTGGCAAGCGCCTCAAGATAAGCCTCGCGCGTTGGATAGAAATCGTTTTGTAGGAATAGGGAAATCACACCGGGTGAGGCCGCGTTCATAAACCCGCGTTCCACACCATGTTCTGCCATTGCGGATTTTAGGTTTGCAATGTCCTTTTCTAATTCACCTTGGCCCTTGGATTTGACCTCGCCCACGCACATAGGGCGGGCATAGGTTGGGGTGCCCCCATCATCGGCCAGACGTTGCAGAAACGTTGGAAATTGCTTCAAATCGGCGGGTGCATTGCGTGGGCTGTCCCCGTCAAATCCTGTGTAGCGATCTTTGACATAGGTCGCATAGCTAATCTTTGAGGTTTCACCGTCGCTGACAATATCAACGCCTGCCTCAACCTGACGGCGTACTGTTTCAGAAACTGCCGATGTCATGCAGGCATCAAAAGCCGCCTGATCATAGGGTTGCTCTTTTTCGCGGGCAAAGATGAAATCAACCACCTCTTGCGTGCGGGGTAGGCTGCCTACGTGGGTTGTTAGGATCTTGCTCATTCACTCTCTCCTGCGTTTATGACTTTGGGGTCCATGTTAATCCCGCAGGATCTTGGGTGGCAAGAACGCGGTACAATGCCGCTTCGCCCGTCATGGATGGTGTTACAGTGTGTTGCATGCCTTCTGGGATGGACATG
>JAAEZW010000223.1:0-259 GCA_018222665.1 Paracoccaceae bacterium | reverse complement strand
GGAAATTGCTTCAAATCGGCGGGTGCATTGCGCGGGCTATCCCCGTCAAATCCTGTGTAGCGATCCTTGACATAGGTCGCGTAACTGATTTTCGAGGTTTCCCCGTCACTGACAATATCAACGCCCGCCTCGACCTGACGGCGCACGGTTTCAGACACCGCCGATGTCATGCAGGCATCAAAGGCCGCCTGATCATAGGGCTGTTCTTTTTCGCGGGCAAAGATGAAATCAACCACCTCTTGCGTGCGGGGTAGGCTGC
>JAAEZW010000222.1 GCA_018222665.1 Paracoccaceae bacterium | reverse complement strand
CAAATGGCCGATCACATGGATTTCCGTGACGTTGTGCATGCCACACAGGCGCAGATGTTGGATCAATTCGGCGACAACGTATTCCAAGGCCGCATCATCGAAGTGCACATTGGCACATTGTTGGCAGATCAGGCGTTTACATTCACCGACTGGACAGCCGAAATGAAGGCCAAGGCATCCATCTGTATTTCAGAGGATGCAACCTTGATCGAATCCTTGGAAATCGCGAAGTCACGCATCCAAATCATGATCAACAAGGGCATGGATAACGATGCCCAAATGCTGCAAGGGTTGGTGGATCGTGCGGATGCGCGTATCGCGCAAATCAAATCAGGCGAAAAACCTGCATTGGCCCCTGACGCGGATGCAAAATATGCCGCAGAAGTTGTGGTTGATTTGGATTTGATCAACGAACCCATGATTGCGGACCCAGATGTGACAAACGCAGATGTGTCAAAACGCTATACGCACGACACCATCCGCCCTGTGTCCTATTACAATTCTGAAAAGAAAGTGGACTTGGGCTTTGTCGGGTCCTGCATGGTGCATAAGGGTGACATCAAAATCGTCGCACAAATGCTGCGCAACATCGAAAAAGAGCAAGGGTCCGTTGAATTCAACGCACCACTTGTTGTGACAGCACCAACCTACAACATCATTGATGAGTTGAAGGCAGAAGGCGATTGGGAAGTGTTGCAAAAGTATTCTGGGTTTGAATTCGACGATTCAGCGCCAAAAACAACGGCACGTACAGAATACGAAAACACACTCTATCTTGAACGCCCTGGCTGTAACCTATGTATGGGTAACCAGGAAAAGGCGGCAAAGGGTGACACGGTTCTGGCCACATCAACGCGTCTGTTCAAAGGCCGCGTGGTTGAGGATACACCTGAAAAGGCGGGTGAGTCCCTATTGGCCTCTACACCCGTTGTTGTGTTGTCCGCAATCCTTGGGCGCACACCGTCCGTCGAGGAATATAAATCAGCGGTTGAGGGCATCGACCTAACCAAGTTCGCACCGCCAAAAACAACGCCGCTTGATAGCCTTTCTGTTCACTACTAAGTGAACCTCTCCCAAGACTAAGGCCCGTATTTAGCGGGCCTTTTTTTATTGCAATATGCGCTGGAGTTTTTTGGTGGGGCTGAATGCAGTGTTGTCATGACAAAGACATCTGAACGACCACCGATCTCCTATCAGAAAAGGGTCGCGCCTGACTGGGTAGGCGCAAAAGGGTGGCGGTGCAAAATGTGATTGCTCAGAACAAAAGGCCCAAATTTCAAAGTGTTGATAGGGTGCAAGCACCTGCCAAAGGGGCAAGCAGGCGCTACCCGGCGGTGCCGCCAGGTGGGATAACGAGAAACGACCACGACCGTCCGAAAGCCAGCGTCAGGTCCTAGTTAGACTGGGCCTGTTCCAAGGCGGGCAAAAACCGCTGCAGGTAATCTGATCCCACCAATGGCCCTGCATAGCGAAACAGGATTGTACCATCCCCATCCACGATAAAGGTTTCAGGCGGGGCTGTGACGCCCCAATCAATCGCCGTGCGCCCCTGCGGATCAAACGCGATACCCGCAAATGGGTTGCCATCATCATTGATGTATTTGATCGCTTGGGCAGGATCATCTTTGATGTTCACGCCGTAAATCGTCATGCCCTGCTCTTGCAATTCCAACAACACGGGATGTTCGGCGCGACAGGGGGGACACCAACTGGCCCAAAAATTGACCAAACTCACGTCACCTGCGCTTAGATCCCCTGCCCCAACGCCTTCAAACGACCCTAGGGTTTCCGTCGTGATCGCGGGCGCGGATTGGCCGATAAAGGTGGATGGCAAATCATTGGGATTATCGCGCTGCATCCCAACGTAAAACACACCCGCAAGCCCCGCGAAAATCAGCGGGGGCAGCAACATCAGCGGCTTAATTTTGGCCATCACGCGCGCCCTCAATCTGTTCCAAACGTTTACGCGCGGCTGTGTTGCGCAGGACCATCCAAACCACAAGGATCGCAAGCAGGGCCAAACCCGCCGCATATGATCCCAAAACCGCGAACGCGTATTTTCCTAAATCTGGCATCATGGCTTATCCTCTCTCTCGGGCAAGAAGCGCGCTGGCGCGACGGATACGGATTTCTGTGCGTGTTCCTATTAAAACAAGGGCCACAAACAGCAACACAAATCCCGTGATCGACATTAATAAGGGTTGGTAGAAAACATCTGCCACATTCTTTTCTTTGTCGAGTGACAATGAAGCCCCCTGATGCAATCCTTGGTTCCAGAATAACACCGCATATCGGCTCATCACTGCAAAAACGGACCCAACCATACACAGGACCGAGGTCAGATCAGCCGCTGTGTCAGGATTATCAATTGCTGCCCACAGCCCCACATACCCAAGGTAGAACAAAAACAAGATCAGGAATGAGGTTAGGCGCGGATCCCAGGCCCACCATGTGCCCCACATCGGCTGCCCCCAAAGCGCCCCAGTGATCAGGGTGATCAGCGTCATCACAATGCCAATGGGTGCCGCTGCCTTGGCCGCAAGCGCGCTCACATGATGGCGGCGGATCAACCAAATAAGCGAGGCGACCAACATCATAAACCACGCATTAATCGCAATCAGGGCCGCAGGCACATGCAGGTATATGATCTTGACCGTTGATCCCTGTTTGTAATCATCAGGCGTTAGGAAATATCCCCAATAAAGCCCAACTGCGATGAAAAATGCAGCGCTGGCTGCGAACCACGGAACGATCTTGCCCGAAAAGGACAGGAACTTAACTGGATTTGCGTATTCCCAAAGTGACATTCCGTCTCCTTAGCGTAAGTTAATTTTCAAAACCGCAGCTGATGCAAATGGCAACAGCGCGATTGAGGCAAATGTGATGCCCAACAACAGCGACATGGGCGTGCCCACATCCATCCCCGCGATCCCCCGCCGCGCGAGTTCGGCGCCAAATATCAGCGTGGGGACATAAAGTGGCAAGACCAAAAGCGACAAAAGCAATCCACCCCGCTTTAACCCCACCGTAAGCGCCGCACCAAATGTCCCAATAACGCTGAGCGCAGGTGTGCCCAGCAAGAGTGACAGAACAATCCAATAAAACGCATCTGATTGCAGGCCCAGCAAGACCCCCAAAACGGGCGCTACCAGAACCAAAGGCAAGCCCGTGGTGATCCAATGGGCCAAGGATTTCACACTGACCACCGCCTCAAGCGGAAGGGGCGCTGTCGCCAAGAGGTCCAATGTGCCATCCTCAAAATCCAGCGCGAAAATCCGATCAAGCGACAAGAGGCAGGCCAACAATGCCCCAACCCACAAAATCCCCGGTGCAATTTTCGACAATAGGCCCATTTCGGGGCCAACACCAAAAGGCACCAAAACCACAACAATCAGGAAAAACGCGAGGCTAAGTCCAAAACCGCCCCCTGCCCGCATGGCAAGCCGCATATCCCGAAGCAAAAGCGCGCTCATAAAAAGGCCTCGTTCGGGTTGAATTGCTGTTCTGGGGCGGCCTTAAACTGGGACAAATCCAATGTTTCGGCCCGCGCGCCTAATCCCAAATCGATGTGCGTGGCAATCACCGCCATGCCGCCCCGATCCAAATGCCCCGCGATCATATCGCCAAATTGGCCAACCGCCACGGTATCCAGTGAAACGGTGGGTTCATCCAGCAACCATATGGGCCGCCCTGTCACCATCAAACGTGCCAATCCCAAACGCCGTTTTTGCCCCGCCGACAACATGCCCCCAGCTCTGTCTATTAGATGATCCATGTCAAAGGCTGCAATCGCCGCATCAATCGATCCTGTACCAAACACACTGGCCCAAAACTCCAAATTTTCGCGCACCGTTAGGGTGGATTTAATGCCGTCCAAATGCCCTGCGTAAACGGCCGTATCCTCGGGCATATCCACCTGTCCATCATGCACAGGTTGCAATCCCGCGATGGTCCGCAGCAGCGTGGTTTTTCCCAAACCATTTGGCCCCCGCAGGATCAGCGCCTGACCTGCGGATACTTCAAATCCAACATCTGAGAGCAGATGACGCGAGGCGCGTAGAACACTTAGATTTGAAACAGTTAATGTCATATCACTGGCTTACACCA
>JAAEZW010000001.1 GCA_018222665.1 Paracoccaceae bacterium | reverse complement strand
CTGGCGACCCTGAGAAGGGTGCGAAGGTGTTTAAGAAGTGTAAAGCCTGTCACGCTGTGGGTGACGGAGCAAAAAACAAGGTTGGTCCGCAGCTCAATAATATCGTTGGCAATGCTGCAGGCGTGGTTGAAGGCTACAAATACTCCAAAGCGCTCGCCGCACAAGCGGACGCGGGCCTAATTTGGGATGAAGCCGCACTTTCAGAGTTTTTGAAAAAACCTAAGGCATACATGCCCGGGACTAAGATGAGCTTTTCAGGGCTGAAGAAAGAAAGTGATCGGAAAAATTTGATCGCGTATCTGGCGACGTTTTCGGACATTGACACACTTGCTGCGGCCCCCGCAGATGAACGTGAAGTCACTCTTTCTGATGCAACATTGTCTATCGAAGGTGATGTTGCCTATGGCGAATATTTGGCAAGCGATTGTCAAACGTGTCACCAAGTCAGCGGGGCAAGTGATGGTGGCGTGCCAGCGATCGTTGGTTGGCCACGCATAGAATTTGTTTATGCGATGCATGCGTATAAACAAAAAGTTCGTCCAAACCCAGTTATGCAAATGATGGCTGGTGGACTGGGCGATGAAGAGATTGCAGCCTTAGCTGCATATTTTGAAGGATTGGAATGATTTTCAATTCTGGCATTTAGGGAGGACCTTATGAAATTAACTAGAAGAGCGTTTATCGGAACGACCGCAGCGGCGTCGCTGAGCGCGCCATTGGTTAACGCTGGCGGACACGGACGTCCAAAAGTTGTTGTAATCGGTGGTGGTGCAGGTGGTGCAACAGCCGCACGTTACATCGCAAAAGACAGCAAGGGTGAAATCGACGTCACATTGGTAGAACCATCACGTCAGTATTACACCTGCTTCTTCTCAAACCTGTACTTAGGCGGCTTCCGCTCAATGGACAGCATTGGCCATTCTTATGGTACATTGGCATCTGAATACGGTATCAACGTTGTACACGACTGGGCCGTTGGGATCGACCGTGGCGCGAAAACAGTGACATTAGCGGGTGGATCAACACTGAATTACGACCGCTTGATCCTATCTCCTGGTATCGACTTTATTGATGGTTCAGTTCCTGGTTGGAACGTATCATCACAAAACGCGATGCCACACGCGTACAAAGCAGGTTCACAAACTGAATTGCTAAAGCGTCAAATCGAATCAATGCCACAGGGTGGTGTTTACGCGATGGTTGCGCCACCTAACCCATATCGCTGCCCTCCTGGGCCATATGAGCGTGTTTCAATGGTTGCGCACCTATTGAAAGAAATTAACCCAACAGCGAAAATTTTGATCGCTGATCCAAAGCCAAAATTCTCAAAGCAAGGTTTGTTTGAAGAAGGTTGGCAAAAGCATTACGGCGGCATGATCGAACGTATTGGACCAGATTTTGGCGGCAACAATGTTTCCGTTGATGCGGGTGCAATGACAGTTACGATCGACGGAAGCGTTGAAAAAGTTGACGTTTGTAACGTTATCCCAGCGATGAAAGCTGGCCGTATCTGTGAAATCGCAGGCATTACAGAAGGTAACTGGGCACCCGTATCAGCGCACACAATGCAGTCACGTATCGACGAGAATATTCACGTTCTTGGTGACGCGTCTGCACAGGGCGATATGCCAAAATCTGGCTTCTCTGCGAATAGCCAGGCGAAAGTTGCCGCAATGGCGGTTCGCGGTGCATTGACAGGTTCAAAAGTCTTCCCTGCGAAATTCTCAAACACATGCTGGTCATTGGTTGATACCGATGATGGCATCAAAGTTGGCGCGACATATAAAGCGACCGATGAAAAAATTGCAAAAGTTGACGGCTTTGTTTCGCAAACAGGTGAAGATGCGGCCCTGCGTAAGGCAACTTATGAAGAGTCAATCGGTTGGTACGCAGGTATCACATCTGACATGTTTGGATAAAACCAGCCATCTGGTAATGGAAAACGGCCCTAGCTTTAGGGCCGTTTTTTTATGCCATCATCGCATTCCTGTGTTCCATCATGGAATGATCCAAAAAATTTGTCCCATGGAATTTCCAAAGACCCGTAGTTGCATTCAAAATAACGATGATGCATTTGGTGATGGAAGGTCCCCAGTTTCAGGCGATTTTCGTCCTTCATTAACAGCCCCGCAAATCCCGTGTGCGTGGTCGCCGCGGTCAAAGTGTAGTACTGCATGTGAAACAAAATATGCACAGGGTGCGCCGCAATCACCCAGTGAATTAAAATGGTTCCTAAATAAATGATGTGTTCGACCGGATGCATGGATAGTCCAGACCATGGGCCAACATTGATATTACGGTGATGAAGCGCGTGCACATGTTTATACAGGAATGGGATGTGCAGCATCCGATGAATCCAATAGAAATAAAAGCTTTCCCAAAGCGGAATCATCAGGAATAACGCAACGAACCAAATAGGATTGTCGGCCCAGCTTAGAACGGGCGCATATCCATTTGCCATTGCCCAAAACATTAACACTTCGTATGCCGTCCAAATTGTGACGCCGCTACCAATTGTCCAAAACATGTTGTCCCTAATTTGACCGCCAAGAGTAAATTGCTTGCCGTTTTTCATGAGGGGTCGCTTATCGTATTTAAGCGCCTGACCCTGTTTCGAAAACGTATAAAAATAAAGATGAAGCGCACCCGCTACGGCAATCATCAGCGCCATGTTTCGCAGATAAAGCACAAGTACCCAATCAATGGATAGGGTTTTCATGTCGCTTAACGGCGGTTGAAACCAATAAAATGAACAAAACGCCAAACCCACGATGATCAACTTTTCAGTGATCAAAAACCACGAATTCCAAACCCATTTGAGGATTTCAAAGGGTTTCCAAGGCCACGTGAAAATAGGCGAAACTTGGATTGGAACATTGGGTGCATAATTCCAACCCTTAACAGGTGCTTTTTTCATTGGATCACTCTCCACAGTATCACTGTCCTAAACCTGACAAAGACTGTCCACAACTCAACACTTTTTTGAACAATGATAGATGTTGTAAAATCAAAAAATGCTGCAGACATTTCACAAAGGTTAAAGAAATGGCTCGTTATAAAAAAATTGTTGATTATGTGCCGTTCTTTCTTTGCGATTTTGCTTTCTTCTGGTGCATTACACGCGGGGCTGTCGATTGATCGATGCAGCCCATTTTTCGCGTTGAGTTATCACTAGAATATCGACACAAATTTCAATGAAACACACCCCGGCGTGAAATGTGATTAGGAGGAAAACAAAACAATCTATGTTATTCGGAATTCACATGAAGAACCTGCGTTGATCTTTACCTATCAAAAAGGACACGCATGGGAAATGGGGCTATATGGCCGGTGCTGCGTTTGGATACCGTGATCGTGTTTTTGGTACGGGATCAAAGCTTATCCCGAAACCGTCTTTCGGAATTACGTATAAGTTGAACAGCCGCATGATCATTTATGGCGCGCCCACTGGTTTTCAGGGGGATTACATTATCGGTATGGAAATATCTCTGTTCGAATAACAAGAATTCTGGAGGCGGGTACCGGAATCGAACCGGTGTACACGGATTTGCAATCCGCTGCGTCACCACTCCGCCAACCCGCCGGAGAGTGACGTTGTGCTATACGATGATCAAACGATGCGCAAGTACTGTGCGAAATTTTCTCTTTAATCGTAATGATCGAATGCACTTATTGAAATTTAAGGCAAATATACTTGGATAGTGAATCCCGCGGTTGTCCCGAGACCTCGATTGGAAGTGAAAAATAGCTTTTTATCTTTCAGCTCAACTTTTTGGCAATCAGACCCCAGGTCCCGATTACCCCAGGACAGGTTGCGACAAAAATAATTATCTTGCCAATTCCAATTTCCCGTCACGTCGGTGCCTGCCCCCATTCCGGTTATTGTACCGTCGGTTTGAACAGACAACTCTATCAAAAAACGCTTTAATTTTTTACCATCGATAAGATTTATGAAGCGATCTTCTTCCTTGATCCATTCATTTGTTTGAGCTGCTGCTATCAAGGGAAAACTGAATAATACCGATGTAAACAGCAAGGTTTTAAAGCTCGTCGAGTATAGCATAATTTAAAAATTCTAAGTTAGTAAAATGATAGGTTTGAGAGCAGAACAAGTGCCTGATGATCCTTCCCATAGGCGACGAGTCCAATTGAATTTATTGTATTTTTCTTAAGTGATTTTGACATAAATGACCCAGAACGCTCGAACCTAGAAAAAGGAATATTTACGGTTTCCCAGTTGCCAGATGTCTGAAAACTGGCTGAATAATACTGCCATGGCAATCGCGACGATCCATTGCGGATGTGTATGTAATAGGTTTCACCGTTACCTTTCGCTTTAAACGATAATCCTTTAAAATCAGATGCGTGTCCTGCGTCTATTTCCCGCCTGACTTGAATAAATCCACCATTATTTTCGGTTGTGACATTTCCGGTAAGCTTTATTGCAGCGCGGTCATCGACATTCACACGTTCGGCTGTGCCGCTTGATCTACCCCCCATGACCGTGTCTGAAAAATAGACCCAATTTCCCGATGTAGATAAATCTTCAGCTATCACTGCACCGCCCCAACACAAAGATGCCAAAGCGAACATTAACAACAGTCGTTTCGCAACCATGTGCTATCCTAATGTGCATCCATTCCTAGTGTATTACGGATACTCACTAAAATTGGATCACCGCCTAAATATAGGCGACTAAAACCATATATTAGTTTGTGATAGTGGTGAGCCGTACAGGATTCGAACCTGTGACCCACTGATTAAAAGTTAACTACTAACAGCTGCCAATATCAGCTTGATAAACTCTGATACTTTGTCTTTTTCGATCCATCTGGCAACGACCACGAGGTCATTATCTGGATCAACATAAATAATTTGAGTTCCTACACCCATTGCGCAGTATGCGTTCGTTGGTGCCCCTGGAAACATCCCTCCTTCGGGAGCATTCAGCCACCATAAGTAACCATAGTATGGTGCTAAAGCACATGGCGTAAGGCATTGGTCAATCCATTCCTCAGGAATGATCTCCGCGTCAGCCCATTGGCCCTTGTTCAACATGAGTTGACCTATGCGAGCATGGTCCATGCTATTTATCCAGAGACCACCGCCCCAGTGCGCTCCGCCTGAAACAGACTGTATTTTTCGCCCATTCAATTCCACCCATGAGTTTTCGTATCCATGCCATTCCCAAGTATTGCTCGCACCAATTGGGTCCATAATTGTTTCTTTCAAAACTTCTGGTAATGGCCTGCCAAAAGTACGCATCAAAGCATATGACAATTGATTGACACGGACATCGTTATATTCCCAATAAGTTCCAGGCTGCTGCAGCGGTCTCTTTGTCCCTTTCAATGAAGCAGTCGGTGAATTTCCAATTACGTCTCTGTAACGGTCAATCCAATCAGGCTTATCCCATAGTGTACCCTCCCACTCACTGGTGAGTTGAAGCATATGCGCCCAAGTGATTGTTTGGTTCTGATCATTATCAAAGCCACCATTTTCAATTGTGGCCCTTATTGGCTGATGAACATCGGGGATTAAACCATCTTTGACTGCTATGCCCATACACAGTGCAAGATAACTTTTACTGATACTGAAAGTCATATCAGTATATTCGACATCACCCCAAGTCTGAACAACCTCACCATGTCGCAGGATTACGCCCGAACCTGCTTTCCTATTTTTCACAGGCCCGATAGTTTTTCCAATGGGCCATGGCTCTTCAAAATGACCCTGTTCTAATGCAGCTCCAATATCACGATTCATCGAAGACTCGTTATCAACAGCGAACTGGATAGCTTTTTCTAACAACTCACTATTTAGCCCAGCTTTTTCAGGATAAGTTTGGGGTAATGGTTTCATTTTTATTTTAAGCCCAATTCAAAACCGATCCGTAGCCACTTGCTTATGCTGAGTTAGCAACACTGGAAATGCATCATCAATCATCGAAGCGATTGTATCGCCAGCCACCGTTTCTCTATATGGTACACAACTTACACAAAATACACCAAAGTATCCCCACCCCAACTCACATTACCAACCATTCACTACAATAACGTTTATATAGATCGGAGTGAATGACACTGGTGTAGCCATTTTAATCGCACTGGATGCATGTTGTCTGCCAGTTTTTCCGAACCAATGCTTTGTACTTTTTCAGAAATGTGTTTTGTTCGTATCAACATGGAACAGCCAAAAGTTAAAGTTATTCAGTTGTTGAGCGCAGTCGCGATGATTGGTGCGATCACCTATCAAGTTTTCATTTAAAATTTCCGTTATTCTTGGGAGGATGATTTGCATAAAGTTCTACTAACTGGTGCTTCCGGGCGAATTGGACAAACATTTTATATCGCTAGTCAGAAGCGGTATAATTTTGTTCTAACCGATGTGCGTAAACCTTCCTATCCAGTTCAGCAGCCGCATCAATTTGTACAAGCTGATTTGACAGAAGAAACAAAACTCAAAGAACTTTGTAGTGGCATAGAGGCTATCGTTCATCTCGCGGGAGTGCCTGATCCTAACGCGGATTTTGCAGAGATACTTCCAGCAAATATATTGTCCACCACTTACTTACTGGAGGCTGCGAGTAAAGCAGGTGTCAAACGTTTTGTTTTTGCAAGCAGTGCGCAAACTATCGAAGGTTACCCCGTAGACCGACAAATTTCATCTGGAGCAGCCGTAGCTCCCGCCAATCTTTAAGGTGTCTCAAAGTGCTACGGCGAGGCATTGTGCTCCTATTATGCGACGCGCCATAGCATGACCTGCGTCAGCCTAAGAATTGGCGCATTTGAACCCAAAGAAGGCCCTCCATTAGAAACCAAAGGTGATCTTAGCGCGTGGCTTAGCCATGAAGATGCGGTGCATCTGATCGATTGCGCAATCCAAGCAGATATTCAGGGTAGTTTTGTTGCTCATGGCATCTCTGACAATAGATTTAAAAGGCTTGATTTGACAAAAACCCGCAAGGTTTTGGGATACAATCCGCAAGACGATGCATTTGCAACTTTTCCAATACCACTAAAATGAAGCCAGCAGGACAACTAGCAACTGATGCGGTTTCTTTGCTACGGCGGTAGCATTTGAATTTCTTGACAGATATAAAGTGAGAGACCCCAACGTGTATGCAGGAACGATGGGACGCAGTGCGTCAGGGCCTCAGGGGATTGTAGGGATTAACTACTCTTAGACAGTAACAATGATTCTGATTCAGTTTTGTGACAGTGATCTAAGCCGACGCAAAACGCGTATTAATTACAACGACGCACTGCTAGTGTCGGGCTTCTGTTCATAATCAGACTCTCCCGCCCTTCACTAGCTTCACTCTCCACCCCAACTCACAGTACCCACCATTCACCACAAAAACGTTTATTCCAGCGCTGTTGTTTGCTACCTTGGCGTAAGTTCAAATTATTGGAGCATATACAAGTGTCACTTGAAATGACGTATTTGGCGATGTACGGCGTAGTGCTGGTCCTAATCATATTGGTTCAGGTGCTGATTAGCGCGTCACAGCACGGATTACTAACTTTGCTAGGTAATCGCGAAAGCCTGAGTTCAGTAGGTGTTGCTGAGAGAGCTGAAAAGACCGTTCAAAATTCTGTTGTGGCCATGGCCTTAGTTGCACCAGCTGTACTGATGTTGACTTTAGCAAATTTATCCACGCCCGGAACAATCTTTGCAATCCAACTATTTCTCACTGCACGTATCGCGTATGCAATTTGCTTTCTTTTGGGGATAACATTCTTGAGGACGGTGACTTGGATAGTAGGGTTCTTAGCAACCACTTATCTCTACCTGAGTTTGCTTTGATTTAGACCTTGTTTATTTAATTCAACAAAATCGATAGAGAACAGTTATGCCTAAACCAGAAAACCTGCTTATGAGCTACATAGTTTGTGACATGCTTTCTAAAAGTGATCAAACTGTCGCTCATGATGCTTGGGTGAAGATAATTGAAGAAATGTCTGACAGGTTCAAATCTGCGGGAGCTACCAGGCAAACTGTTTCGCAAATTTGGAATCGCGAAGGCACATTCAAACTGGGCTTTATGTGGGAATACAAAGACGAAAAAGCATTCGTTCAATGTCAAACTTTATTCCGCGAGGCTGAGGTGGAGTTTCAGAAACGGACAGGTATAGCTTGGAAAATAACTCCTACTCGCGGAATTGTTTTAACAGACATGCATTTCTGACTTTCAACTCACATTACAAACCATTCACCACAAAAGCGTTTGTGCAGATCGGAGTGATTGCTACTGGTGTAGCCATTTATACACCTATGGTATTAGTACGCTTGCACCGAGCGTCGTCCCAGATTCAATCGCAGAATGCGCCATCACAGCGTCTTCTAAAGCATATTCGTAATTTATATTTGCATCCAAAATTCCATCACCGATGGCTTTAAATAAATCACGTGCTGTCCATTCTAAATCGGATCGTTTCGCAACATAGTGCATGATAGCAGGTCGGGTGATGAAGAGTGAACCTCGGCGTCCCAAATCCTGAATTATATCTATGGGATCAGGTGGTCCAGAAACATGCCCATAAGCCGCGCAAACACCCATCATTCGCAGGCTATCTAGACTATCACTTAGACTGTCTTTTCCAATTGCTTCGTAAACAACCGCAGCGCCTTCTCCGTCAGTCACTTCCCGAACAACATCAACAAAATTTTGCTCAGAACGCACTACAGCGTGATGGCACCCAGCAGCTCTTGCTGCCTCAGCCTTTTCATGCGTTGATACTGTACCAACAATCGTGGCCCCCAATGCTTTGGCCCATTGACATAAAATCAAACCCATACCACCAGCAGCAGCGTGTACGACAATAGTATCACCAGGTTGCACTGCATATGTTCGATGTAACAAATAATGTGCTGTCATTCCTTTCATAAGAAGCGCAGCCACTTGCTTGTCTTCTAAACCATCAGGCATATGCAGTAGCTTATCCGCGGGGTAGTTTCGAGTTTCTGCATAACTACCTAGGGGTGGGATACCATAAGCGACTTTATCTCCTGTTTTGAAATTTGTGACACCTTCACCCACTCCGTCTACTATACCCACACCTTCGAATCCTATCACAACAGGAGGTTTATTTACCTTCCAGGGGTGAGAAATTCCGCCACGGTGATAAGTATCGGCAAAGTTCACACCAATCGCTGTGTGTCTAAGACGAACTTCGCCAGGTGACGGATCAGGGACATGCCAGTCCCTCCATTGCATAACCTCTGGTGATCCAAACTCATTTATGACGTGGGCTTTGGTCATCTGCGTCCTCCAAAACTAACTCTCATTGTTAGACACCAAAAACTACAAATCAATTTAAAATGAGTGTAATGCTAGCTCAGATAACCTCACAAAGTCTCAAAATTATTATTGGATTAGCTCCCCATTTTGAGAGAGCCGATTCATGTGTTAGCCTGCGACTCCACCTAGCGAAGACCAGGGAATATTGTGGCAAAAAATAAGTGTAGTTGAACTCTCAACGTTACTACAATAGTTGATAATCATAAACTGAAAAGGATGCAGTATGTTGTCTAGCTTTAAAACCACAGCATTTGGTTCTACGCTCCTATTTTTATGTACGCTGAGTACGTCCTGGGCTTCAGGATTAGAAGAGCCCGAGGTGCTCTTGCCGATTGTTTCACCGACACAACCTTGCAAAATATCTGTGGTAACCAACCAAACTGATTACGATCGGGCATTGTTCCATTACACTTTTGCGGTGGGACAGGAGAAACAAACAGCTCAGGCATCAGCGAGTAATATGGTTCGTTCTCATCAAGCTGCTCGGCTTCAATCTTGCAATCAAAATGCGAGAGCAGTGACAGATAGACATGGGAAACCAGTTAGAGATGGGTTCTTTCAAATCGTTTTGAATTATTAAGGTTGTAACACATGTGACACCTTGAATTTCACTGCGGTGGCTGAGGATTATTTTCTGGATTGGAGTCTATTAACTTAACTTCAAGAATATCTGGCGAATTTAATACCGTAAGATCTTGATACAGTGCTTCTGCTACATCCTTAGAATAAATTTGATCGTTGTCGTGGTAGAAAGCGAAAGATTTTTGATGCTTTTCCCGTTTGGCAGGGTTATTCAGTGTCGCTTTTGTCCAATTGTAAAGAGAATAACCGTCTAATCCCTCCCGCTCTGCTTCTTCGCAGTATGCCGAGAACGCATCATAGGTGGAGACAGCTCGCATATTATATTTTTTTGCAATCTCTGTGACTTTTTGAGCTGCAGTCGAAGTACCTAGCGACCTAAGGTCTTTCGATAATGCAGAAGTGACAACAATTCTAATTTGATACAACCAGTCAGTCATGTATGCTCCATCTTTAGTTACTTAGTGTAGTAAAAACAGTAGTCAGAATTTTAAAGGTTACCAGAAATGTTCAGTTCGTTTTTCCCTTCTCCTAGGTATTTTTTCGTTTCTGTATCAGCATGGATACTGACGCTCATAATCGTTTGGTACACTTTGGGCGAGAATATTGGCACGTTTTTAGGTTTCAACTTAAAAGAAAGCCAAACAGTAATTGGACTTGGGCACTTCATCACACCAGAATTTCTTTGGTTCGACGCATATTTTTTATTTGGTGCAGGCTCAATTTACCTTTTTTGGAACTTTAAAACGAAACACACTTGGTCAAACTGGTCTATACTGGGATCAGCGTTACTAATTTATCTGTCGTATACATCAGTACAGGTATCTGTCGTAATTAACGCTTGGTATGGACCATTTTATGACGATATTCAAAATGCACTAACTGGTTCAGGTGAAGTAACCTCCCTTGATTTGTATTCTCATCTTGGAACTTTTTCATTAATTGCTTTTCCGTACATCGCTTTAATAATTGCCAACCGATTTTTTACGTCACACTATATTTTTCGTTGGCGTACTGCGATGAATGATTACTACGTCGAGCGTTGGGGGAAAATTAGAAAGATAGAAGGCGCATCTCAGCGCATCCAAGAAGACACAATGCGATTTGCAGGTATAATGGAGGGACTTGGGATTGCGTTTGTGGACTCAGTGATGACCCTCGTTGCTTTTTTACCCGTGCTGGCCGCACTATCGGTCCATGTAGAACAACTACCACTAATCGGCCAAATTCCTTATCCCCTAGTAACAATAGCAATATTATGGTCGACGTTTGGAACTCTTTTACTTTTAGTTGCAGGTATAAAATTACCAGGATTAGAATTTAAAAACCAGAGAGTGGAAGCAGCTTTTCGGAAAGAGCTTGTACTGGGCGAGGACAGTTCAGAACGGGCTGAGCCTGAAACCCTGGCAGAGTTATTTTCTAACGTAAGAAAAAACTATTTTAGGATCTTTGTACATTACACTTACTTCAATTTATTCAGATACATGTATGTGCAAGCAGACAACGTTATCGCATACGTATTTTTAATTCCTACTATTGTCTCTGGCCGAATAACGCTTGGAATTATGAACCAAATATTGCGCGCGTTTGGGCAGGTTGCATCATCTTTTCAGTTCTTGGTGTCCTCTTGGACAACAATAATTGAGCTAATATCTATATATAAAAGACTTCAAGCATTTGAGGCTGCTATCGCCGATTTACCAATGCCAACCATCGATAAAGAGTTTATCGAAGCTGGCCAAACAGAAAGTTAAAGTCTCCGATAGCACAAAAACGAACCCTGTTCAAAAATGTGAGCGCAGGATACTTAATAATTGAAGCGGTCAAGTTTTGGCTGTAATGGAAATGTGGGTAATGCCTACTTGAGTATTGGCCATTGCATTGCTCGTGCAGAGGCCAACACACCTATTAGGTCATCCTGTGACGGTTTCTCCTTGCGGTGATCGCATCGCATAAAAGGCAACAGCTAAGATTAGGAAGACAACACTTTGGTAGAAGAATGGGTTTTGGGCTATTGATCCGCCTGCTGTAACAGTTAGATACATTCCGCCAACAGCGAAAATGCCCCATCCACCAGCATGACTTACCATAAACTCTGTGCAATTCTCTTGCGTGATGTGAGTTGCTGTGCGGTAAATCCACCAAACAACCACGAATAACGCTAATCCAAGTTGTTGCGTTTGGCCTAAACCGAACTCACTCAACACTTCTGGTGAAACTCCCATCAACGCGAAATATGAGCTGGGTGCTAGAAAAAACCAAAGCCCGTAGATGATCCCCGCTGCTCTGGTAAACATCATCATGTTTTCTTGTAACTTCATTGTAATTACTCCCTTGTTGGCTACATAAACGACGAAACTTGGTACGTCGTGGTAATCACAATACCACATGTTGAAAGAATCCCAAAATTGGGCTTCTCGGGAGTGGGCCAGTCTAGAACCTTTTTCAGAAAAAATGTGAGAGCAGGATCACTAGCAACTGAAGCGACCGAGTTTTTGACCCCCTACCCCTTATTGCGCGGTTAGATAGGATAATTCTCCCACCCCAACTCACATTACCAATCACTCACCACAAAAACGTCTATTTAGATCGGAGTGATTGCTAATTGTTTAGCTAATCCAGTCACGCTGGTTATGGTTTGTCCAATCATGGTTTTTCTATTTGGTAAAATTTTAAAACGCTGCTAGCGTTTGCTCAGCCAACACAAGGAGACAACCACATAAGCTTGGTCGTTTTTACCCATTTGAGTAATTTAGAATGCACAGTTTCGATGCGTTGGGCTAACGCCTTGGTGTGTTCCTCACCTATCGCACATCAAGGCAATTAATTTGCCGCAACTAATGTCTGCAGTGGCAAATTCTGTGATGCCAGCTGATTTTCCCAACAATTGTCTTCGCTGGCCTCGCTTTTTCTCTCCAGCGTATTGGTACAGTTTCTGTACTGGCGGCATTCATCGCTACTGTTAGCATCTCTGCATTAACTAACAGGGAGAATACCTATGAAAAAGTTTGTAGTCTTAGGGAAATATACAAAACAAGGAACTGATGGCTGGCTAGATAATCCTGATGAAGATCGCCGCGCTATGATTGCTGGTATCTGCAGTAAGTTAGGTGGGAACTTAATTGATATGATGTACACACGTGGCGACTTTGACGTCATAGTGATGCTTGAAGCACCTGACATGGATACCTTACTTTCACTTAAGCTAGCCATGATGAAAACTGGTGCTATTGCAGAGTTAAATATTCACGAAGAAATTGATCTTGGTGCAATCGCAAGAAAGGGTGCAACTATGATGGGGATGTATAAAGCCCCTGGAAATTAATCCCGTCTTCGCAGCCACGCCAGAAAAGCAAAAGTAAGCACCAACCAGTGCCGACAGCGATCCATACATCATCATTAGCACGGCATCTACTTCGGCCATTCTGGCGGGGTCTATTCAAACAGCAATCGTGGAAACGATCATTATACCAAGCGCGGTATGTCCCTGCTGGATTATCATAGACGTCGAGAACGAAATTATGCTGGAAGTCTAACAGATTTATCGGCTGGCCAACTTCGCTACCTTCTGGGATCAGACAGTAGCGTTCAAGCAACTGGCAAACCTTCTCTCTGCGCGTTGTCATTTGGTGATTTTTTCCTTTCGTGATACGCAGACTTTGCCAACAATCGGAGAAATAAAATGACGCTTCCAACTTTATTTAAGGCGTTTGGCCTTATCCATATCGTCATGGGCCTTGCTTTTGGCATACCTACATGGATGGTTTCCGACATGATGGGGTGGGAACACAGTGTGGGCATCGCAACGATGTCAGAGCATTGGGGATCAACTTTGATTATCGTCGGGCTGTTCTTTTTTCAGATGCCCAGTTTGCTAGGTGATCGTTTGCACGAGTTCACAAAGCTAGCGTTACTCGCACAGATAATACTGATCGCAATGCCACTGTATCACGCAGCAGTAGGAGCAATTCCAATGGATGCAATGTGGTATCTGCTTGTAATCGTTTCAGCAGGGTTCCTGTATTTCACCTACGCGCTTAGCACAGATGCGTAAGCGTCTAAAAGAACAGCGTATTGGTTCCAAGCATTAACATAAGGAGAAAAGAAAATGTTATTCATGATCACAAGCAAGCATGACTATTCAACCTGCCAAGCCAATCACCCAGAAAACCACAAACACTTCTCAGACACTCTGTCGAATTTAGGAGATCACGGAATAAAGGTTCATGCGATGTATTCTAATCGCTTGCAACACACCGCATTTATAGTTTGTGAGGCAGATAGTATGGAACAACTGGACGCTGGCTTCAATCCAATATTGGACTACGGCAATTTTGAAGTGACGCCTGTGATGGTACGCAAATAGCTATTGCGGCCTAGCAATAAGATCGACTGCTCCGACCTCAGCAATCACTGAACGTGCTTTCGTCTCTAGCTTTGCGAATTTATTGAGTGTGCGGGGGTCGGATGCAGTTTGGTTGAGGGACATGCCAGTCCCTCCATTGCATAACCTCTGGTGATCCAAACTCATTTATGACGTGGGCTTTGCTCATCTGCGCCCTCCAAAACTAACTCTCATTGTTAGACACTAAAAACTACAAATCAATTTAAAATGAGTGTAACGCTAGCTTAGATAACCTCACAAAGTCTCAAAATTATTATTGGAGTAGCTCCCCATTTTGAGGGAGTCGATTCATGTGTTAGTCTGCGAATTCACCTAGCGAAGACTAGGGAAAATTGAATTTGGCAAACTGCCGTATCGGCTGATTATTACACTTTTTTCTTGTTAAATTTTATGTATGAGCGCACCATTTAGACATCCAGTTTTACACGTGGAGCTCCCCATGCCCGTCCGAAATAGATTAGCACAATTGAAAACTGAAATTAGTGAGTGGAGGCAAGACATTCACCGCAATCCTGAATTACGATTTGAGCTTCCAAAAACAATTTCTAAAGTGACATCTTTGCTTTCCGAATTTGGTGTAGACGAAATACACGAAAACATTGGGCAAGCCGGTATCGTCGCTGTAATACATGGTCGTCAAACAAGTTCGAACAAAGTAATCGGTTTCAGAGCTGATATGGATGCGCTTCCGATCACAGAAATATCCGATCTAGATTATAAATCATTAGAAGTTGGGAAAATGCATGCCTGTGGACATGATGGTCACACTTCCATTTTGTTAGGTGCGGCGAAATACTTGACAGAAACTCGTAATTTTAATGGTACGGTTGTTCTCGCCTTCCAACCCGCAGAAGAAGGAGGTGGCGGTGCAAGAGCCATGGTGGACGACGGTCTCATGGATCGTTGGCAAATAGACGAAATATATGGACTGCATAACATGCCAAATCTACCAGTTGGCAGCTTTGCAATCCGCCATGGCCCATTGTTAGCAGCTTCAGATTTTTTTGAAATAAATGTGAAGGGACAGGGAGGACATGGCGCACTTCCTCATAAAGCTAAAGACACTACATTAGCAACAGCGGCAATTATCCTTGCGCTGCAACAGATCACATCTCGTGAAGTTCCAGCATTAGAAAGTGCTGTAATTTCTGTCACGGGTATTCAGACCGATACACTAGCTCATAACGTAATACCTGACAGCGCTCGGATAACGGGAACCGCAAGATTCTTGAAAAAATCAGTTCAAGCACATGTGGTTGAACGAATGCGTGATGTAATTGAAGGCACGGCCAGGGTTTACGGCTGTAATGCAAAGTTCGATTATGAATATTGTGTAGATGTTACCGAAAATGAAAACAGATGTACCGACCACGCAATTCAAGCCGCCATCGCAGTAGCCGGCTCCGACCGAGTTGAAACGGATATTGATCCATTGATGGGCGGCGAAGATTTCTCAGAAATGTTAAAAGCACGACCAGGCGCATTTATATTCTTGGGGAATGGTGAAAGTGCGATGCTTCACCATCCAGAATATGATTTTGATGACGAAGCCATTCCATCTGGAAGTTCTTGGTTTGTAGAATTAGCAGAACAAAGAATGCCTGTTAAATAAGAGTATCCATCTGATTTGGAAAATCAGTGCATAAAATTGCAAAAAATTTTTGAAACCTTATTCAGAAAAAATGTGAGAGCGGGATAACTAGCAACGACAGCGGTTGAGTTTTTGGTCCCCCTCCCTTTTTCTTGATGTTTCACAATTAATTTGCTTGGGTACGCACGCAACCTTTGTAGCCGAGGAAAAGACATGTCGCTAAGCAAACATACTAAAGCTGAACTTCTTGAAATGCTTTCATCACAAGGCATCGATGCACAATCATCTATGAAGAAAGCCGAACTGATCGAGCTGTTGGAGAATGCATCTGTCTCAGAAAGTAAAGAGGTAGCTTTCGAAGCTCCAGAACCTGAGGCGAATACCGAGAGTGAAGCGAAACCAAGTGCGTCTCTGCCAGTGTTTCTAGTAGTGGGTGTATTTATTGCTCTGGCAATTCTAGCTTGGATAATACTCTGATATAATTGAGATAAAGTTTCCCCGGTGTTTCCCTAAGAGGAGCACATTTAACCGATATTTATGCTAAGTCATTGAAAACAGTGGTGAGCCGTACAGGATTCGAACCTGTGACCCACTGATTAAAAGTCAGTTGCTCTACCAACTGAGCTAACGGCCCACTGGCGCGCTGCATAAAAAGAACTGGGGGTAGGGTCAACCCCGAAAGTGAATTAATTGTCGTTATCTCTGGATTCGGGGCGATTTGGTACGTATATGCGTGCTTATGTCAGTTGAATCTAAGATCCGCCTTCCGTTTATGAAGATGCATGGTCTCGGCAACGATTTCGTTGTCGTGGATGGACGTGATTCTAGATTCGAATTAACGGAATCTCACATCTCAGCTGTTGCGGATCGACATCGCGGTGTTGGGTTCGATCAGCTTGCTGTGATATTGCCCAGCGATGTTGATGCACATTTGGATTTTTACAATTCAGATGGTTCAAAATCCGCCGCTTGCGGGAATGCAACCCGTTGCATCGCCAGATTTTTGATGAATGAAACTGGCAAAACCACTCTCGATCTAAAAACCGATCGTGGCATTTTGCATGCTATTGATCAGGGCGAAGGGATTACGGCCGTGAACATGGGACACCCCATTTTAAATTGGAAGGAGGTTCCGTTGGCCTATGAATGCGATACGTTGTCGTTGCCAATTGATGGCGCCCCTACTGCCACGGGCATGGGAAATCCGCATTGCACATTTTTTGTCGATGATGCAGAACAGGTGAATTTGGAAAGTCTTGGTTCTGAAACCGAACATCACGCGTTATTTCCAGAGCGTACAAATGTTCAATTCGCATCTGTGATCGCACCCAATCACCTTCGTATGCGTGTATGGGAACGGGGTGTCGGCGTAACGCTTGCCTCAGGATCATCATCCTGTGCAACTGCTGTTGCAGCCGCGCGCCGCGGGCTGACAGGTCGCTCTGTGACAATTGATCTGGATGGTGGTCAAATTCAGATTGATTGGCGTGATGATGGTGTTTGGATGGCGGGTCCGACAGCGCATGTTTTTGACGGTGTGTTCACTTTGGAATTCTTGGCAGGCTTATGATGAGTGATGCGCCTATTTTCACAACGCTTGGGTGCCGATTGAACGCCTATGAGACAGAGGCGATGAAGGAATTGGCACAGACTGCAGGCGTAGAAAATGTCTATGTTATTAATACCTGCGCCGTAACAGCCGAAGCCGTCCGAAAATCAAAACAAGAGATTAGAAAACAAAAACGTCAGTTTCCTGAGAAACAAATCATTGTCACAGGATGCGCTGCACAAATTGATCCAGATAGTTTTGCCGAAATGGCAGAGGTTAGTGCAGTTATTGGGAATACAGAAAAACTATCTGCGGATACATGGCGTGGCCTGTCCAACGGTTTTATTTGTGAAACTGAACGCATCCAAGTTGATGACATTATGTCCGTCGCCGAAACAGCAGAACATTTGATTGATGGCTTTGGCACACGTAGCCGTGCATATGTTCAGGTTCAAAATGGATGTGATCATCGCTGTACATTTTGCATCATTCCCTTTGGCCGCGGAAATTCGCGTTCGGTTCCAGCGGGCGTCGTGGTTGATCAAATCAAACGGCTTGTCGACAGTGGATATAACGAAGTTGTCCTGACGGGTGTTGATTTGACCAGTTGGGGCGCTGATTTGCCTGCTACCCCAAAGTTGGGTGATCTGGTTATGCGTATTCTTAAATTGGTTCCTGATTTGAATAGGCTTCGGATTAGTTCGATCGATTCAATTGAGGTTGATGAAAACTTGATGCAGGCCATCGCAACAGAACCGCGTTTGATGCCTCATCTGCATCTAAGTCTGCAGCATGGTGATGACCTAATACTGAAACGTATGAAACGTAGGCACCTGCGAGATGATGCCATTCAGTTTTGTGAAGAGGCGCGCAAATTACGCCCTGACATGATTTTTGGCGCGGACATCATTGCGGGCTTTCCCACCGAAACCGAAGCCCACTTTGAAAATTCGGTTAAGTTGGTGGACGAGTGTGATCTAACTTGGTTACACGTCTTCCCCTATTCTGCGCGTCAGGGAACGCCTGCGGCACGTATGCCAGCTGTTGACGGTAGGTTGATTAAGGAACGTGCCGGGATACTGCGACAAAAGGGTGATGAAAAAGTACAGACGCATTTGCATGACCAGGTTGGCAAAGTCCACTTGGTGTTGATGGAAAACCCTAACATGGGGCGGACTGAGCAATTTACAGAGGTATATTTTGATGCCGCACAACAGGAAAGCGAAATAATTACAGCCCAAATTACAAATATCGTAAATGGCAAGGTGTTTGCAGTGCCCGTAACACCATGACCTATCCCATTTTATATAGTTTTCGCCGGTGCCCCTATGCGATGCGCGCTCGACTTGCGATTGCAAGCAGCGGAATTCAAGTTGAGCTACGTGAAATTGTTCTGCGCGATAAGGCGCCTGAGTTTTTAGAAACATCGCCCACGGCGACCGTGCCTTGTCTGAAGGTCGGTGAACGCATTGTTGATGAAAGTTTGCACATCATGGCCTGGGCGCTGGGGCAGAACGATCCCGAGAACCTGATGCAAATGCCGACTGAGGGTTATACGCTTATGTCGACGTGCGATGGAGCATTTAAACACTCGCTTGATCGATACAAATACCCAAACAGGTATCCTGAGATAGGTCCAATTGAAAATCGCGATGCAGGGTCAAGTTTCATTCATGAATTGGAACAGCGTTTGGATGGAAATTTGTTTGGCCCAGATCCAAAATTGGCTGATTTTGCGATATTGCCGTTCATTCGACAATTCGCACATGTGGATTTGGATTGGTTTTCTGCGCAACCTTGGGAAAAAACCAAGATATGGTTACAGAATTTTAAGGATTCGGCTCGGTTCGTGGCGATTATGGATAAATATCCAAAATGGGCGAACGGGGACGCGCCAACATTTTTTCCACATCAGGACTAGAGCATTCGCATGCATCCAAACCCAAGCTTTAGAAACACACCAGACGCGCATAGTTGGGAATTGGTGTCACAAACCAGTTTTGGAACACTTGTTCAATCAACCAGTGGCTTGCCAGTCATCTCACACGTTCCCTTTTTGCTATCGGCGTGCAGATCGTATATCGAATTGCATTTGGTCCGATCTAACCCAATGGCGCGTGCTGGCGTTGGTGAAGCGATACCAACGACATTAATTGTGAACGGTCCAGATGGATATATCTCTCCAGATTGGTATGGCATAGACGACCAAGTGCCGACATGGAACTATGTCGCTGTCCATGTAATGGGTCAGTTGGTGCGATTGGACGATGATGCACTGGAACCGTTGTTGGCCCGCCTATCAGATCAATTTGAGTCACAATTACATTCCAAAGCAATTTGGACGATGGAAAAGATGACCGTTGACGTCAAAATGAAAATGATGCGTCAGATATTACCGTTTAAGTTTGAAATTTCCAAACTGCACAGCACATGGAAGCTGGGTCAAAATAAACCAGAACAAGCACGCTTGGATGCAGCAGATGCCTTGGCCGATCATGTTCCAGCGCTTGCAAAATTGATGAAAGATCTGCCGCAATAAATCTTTCAATTGCGTTGGTTTGAGCTAACATCACGAAAAACAGCGGAGAGTATTATGAAACTTATTTATTCACCTGCGTCCCCATTTGTACGAAAAGTCGCGGTATACACACACTTGGGAAATTTTACTGATAAAATTACGTTTATACCTGTTGCGACGACGGCATTGAACGTGGCTGATGGTGCGCGTTCGGCAAATCCATTGGGTAAAATCCCAGCGTTGATATTGGATGATAATTCTACCCTGTTCGATAGTCGTGTTATTTGCCGTTACTTGGATGATCTGGCGGGATTGGGCATGTATCCTGCGGATAATATTTGGAAAGCTTTAACGCTTGAGGCTTTGGGCGATGGCATTATGGAGTCGGGTGTATCGATTTCATACGAAAAACGGTTACGCCCAGAAAATGAACAATCACCCAGTTGGATAGAGGCACAGTGGTCCAAAGTGGAACATGCCATCGCGTCGCTGGAAACGGGCGCATATGCAGAATTACAGGGTCCGCTGAATGCTGGACAGATATCTGTTGCGTGTGCATTGGATTATATCGATTTCCGCCACGGTGATCGCGATTGGCAATCTCGTCATCCTAAGATGGCGGAATGGCAGGCGAAAATGCAGGCGATGGACGCATTTAAACAAACGATGCCCGAAGGATAAGAATACCTGTGGACGATTTAACGGATTGGTTGGGAAACAGCGAAGAGCGCCATGATCAAATTGTGGCCTTTCCAGCCAATGCGTTATCGGCGACCTTGAACCATGATACACAGTACGTCGATGGTTCATCTTTGCCGCCGCTTTGGCATTGGTTGTATTTCTTACCGATTTATCGACTTGATCAGGCAAATTATGATGGTCACGCAGCGCTTGGTGGGTTTTTGCCACCTGTAAAACTGCCACGCCGTATGTGGGCAGGTAGTCGCGTATCATTCTTGAACGATTTGGTGATCGGGGCAGAGGCACGCAAAGTTTCGACAATAAAATCCATTCAACAGAAATCGGGGAAATCTGGGGATTTGGTATTTGTCACCGTTGCGCATAAGGTATTTCAACATGAAGCCTGTTGTGTCGAGGAAGAGCACGACATCGTTTATCGAAGTGCGCCTGACAAAAACGCAATGGCACCAGTTTATAAAACATCCGAAACGCTGCCCGAGTTTTCATATGCGGTGAACCCCGATCCCGTATTGTTATTTCGCTATTCCGCGCTGACGTTCAATGGCCATCGCATACATTACGATCAGCCGTTTTGCATTGAAACTGAAGGATATCAGGGATTGGTTGTACACGGTCCGCTGCTTTCCACGTTGATGCTTGATTTGATCCGGCAAAATTTTCCTGATGCGGCGGTAAAATATTTTCAATTTCGCGCGCTGGCACCTGTGTTTGATACAATGAAGTTTAAAGTCTGCGGGCGGCAAACATCCACGTCAGAAGTGGAAATTTGGATCAGGCGTGACGATGGCGTGCTGGCAATGTCTGGTTTTGCGAATCTGTCGCGTCCATAGTTTCCTAAACATAGCGGTGGACCAGGTCAGATGGGGAGGCTCACACCATCGAAAACACGAGCGAAAGAAACTCTTTGCGTGTAAAAAGACTGACCAATTCACGTATCGTGAATTGATATTGTGCACCATTTGTTAAAATAACGCACATTTTTCGATTTAGGTCTAACATCTATCTGCACCGCTCCGTAGTTCGTTACAGGCGGAGTGGGTACAGCTTTTCGAATGTTTATTTCGCAAAACTCGATTAGCGTATTTGCTTCACTGCTTCAATTATTTCACGTGACTTGAAATGTTTTGACGTTCACGAAGTGTATTTTTGTCACCATCAGACGCGAAATCTAATGAAATCCGGCAAACTCGTGAATAATTTGATGACACGTGAAAATGGCCACGGGAAATCATATCGAAATATATTTTTTCGCATGCCTTTTATCACGTGTTTTGCGGCCTCGGCCGAGGTTAGCAATTGGGGCATTTTGAAATCGTTTTTATCAGTAAGGCGGGTTTTGATGAATCCTGGGTTGATCAATTGAACATCAATGCCTGTGCCCTGCAAATCGTGTCGCATGGTTTCTGCAATGCTGGCGACTGCAGCCTTACTTGCTCCATATCCAATCGCTTTGGGCAGCCCGCCATAGGCAGAAAGCGAACCAATCAAAACTATATGTCCGGATCCATTTCCCAACATGTCAGGCAAGACCTCTCCGACTGCGCGTAGGCAACCGTTTAGGTTCACATCAATCATGCGCAACGCTTTGTCCGTATCCCAATCCTGAGTGGGCATTGGATCATATGCGCCTGCATTATAAATCATAACGTCCAAATTTTCGATCTGATCATAGGCCGCACGGATGCTGTCTGCATTTGTGACGTTCAAAGGAAGCGGGGTAGCATCGCGCATTTCGTGGCACAAATCACGCAGTGATGTTTCATTTCGTGCACTCAAGAAAAGTTTTGTGCCTTCTGCGTTGAGCAATTTGGCAACTTCTCGGCCCAATCCTTCACTTGCGCCGATCAGCCAGATTGATTTGTTTTTAAAACTACGCATCGCGTTTTGACACCAAGGTTGATGGTGGTTTTTGACGCCCTAAAAACGGAGCTCCTTTGATCCATAACTTGATCGCCTGCCAATGAATAAGTGTTAGAACGCGCATCGCACCGAACGGTCGGCGAAGGGCAGCGTATGCCAATCTCGTGTCACTGGCGTTTATGATCGATCCATCCAGTGTCGCCAATACACCTTGCTGGCCGTTACGATAGTCAATCCGCATTGAAAATTTTTCCGGCGTAAAGCCCATATTAAATGTGTATTCGCCAGATATTTTTTGAAAAGGCGATACATGCATCAGTTTCTGTGCCTTCAAACTGTCAGTTGGTGTGATGACACTCTGGTCTGGCTTGGCGCAATAATAACAGTGTCGTTGACCAAAGGTGCTATTCACTTCTGCAACCATCGCAACAGGTGATCCGCCTTGCGTGGCAATCCAAAAGCTAACAGGATTAAATTCAAACCACAGGAAACGTGGCGCGGTTATCAAGAACGTATCGCACGTTTCAGGGTCAAACCCATTTTCAGTCAAGATTTGTTCAAACCATTTTACACCCGTGCCCGATTTGGGCATGCCGCCGTGATCAGATGTGCGCAGAGACCAAAGATTAAAACGGTCGAACGAAAACAACCAAGTGTTGGGTGTTTTTTGAAAATCGTGTAACAAATAATCGACACTATAGCGAAACGCGTTTTTGATTTCGCCGCGACGTGCATGGTAGGTGTGACCTGAAATTATCTTCAACATAGTGTTATTTTTACGCAATTATTTGGCAAATGGATCATGTTTTGGGGTGGTTTCAATGATTATTATTATTTGTTTGCAAAAAACATTGATCTGCCGCAGAGGTATATTCGTATAAAAGTGTAAACTAAACGAGGCACTCATGTTTGATAATCCTAATATTTCCCGCAAGAAAATTGCGGTCATCGGAGCGGGAATTTCAGGGTTATCCAGTGCGTATTATTTGTCCAAACACCATGATGTTACACTGTTTGAGGCGGAAAGTCGTCTAGGCGGCCATGCACGCACCAAAGTTGCTGGTATTAATGGGGATCAGCCCGTGGATACCGGATTTATCGTTTTCAACTTTGCAACCTATCCATACTTGACGCGCTTGTTCAATGAGTTGGACGTGCCAATCAAGAAAAGCGATATGAGCTTTGCCGCCACCATCGATAACGGCCGTCTTGAATACGCAATGAACGGCATAGGCTCTCTCGTGGCTCAAAAACGCAACCTTATTCGTCCACAGTTTTACAAAATGATCCGCGACATCTTTCGTTTTGGCTCTCGCGCAGAGGACGTCGCCAGTGATGATAAGTCTATTGGCGAATTTATCGACGAACTACGCTTGGGTAAGTGGTTCAAAGAATACTACATGCTGCCTATGTGTGGTGCGATTTGGTCAACACCCCTCGCGGACATCGATAAGTTTCCGTCAAAATCGCTTGTTCAATTTTTCCGAAATCATGGATTGTTGGCGGGCGGTCAAACGCATGAATGGTGGACGGTTGATGGCGGGAGTCGCGAATATGTGTCACGTATCGAAGCGGCACTTTTGAAAAATGGGACGACCATTCAATTGGGTGCGCCTGTGCTTGGCGTGACGCGTAGACCCTTGGACAGTTCAGTGCACATCAGCGGTCACAGCTTTGATGGGTTTGATGAAATTATTTTTGCCACCCATTCTGATCAGGCGCTGCGCATCCTGGGGTCGGATGCAACCAAGGATGAAAAAACTGCGCTTGGATCCGTACAGTATCAGGAAAATCGCGCCGTGCTGCATCGGGACGTGCGTCAAATGCCTCAACGCCGCGCGTGTTGGTCCAGTTGGGTTTATCGCTCTCAACAAGGAAGTATTGGTGTTACCTATTGGATGAACCTACTGCAGGGGATTCCCGAAAGTGATCCATTGTTCGTGACACTAAACCCAACGGACGATATTCCAGATGAATTGATCTATGATGATGTTCAGTTTGCGCATCCAGTGTTTGACGCAGCAGCAATTCGTGCGCAAACTATGATTAAGAATATGCAAGGTGCAAATCGCACATGGTTTGCCGGCGCTTATAACCGTCATGGTTTCCATGAGGACGGGATTGCAAGCGCCATGAGAGTCATCCGTGCGATGAATGCGCCGGAACTATTGAAAGGTGATCGCCATGAAATTCACGGACAACGCGCTGAAGTCTCGGTTCCTATCAGCGTGTGAGGGCGTCACCTCTGGCATTGTCGTCATCAAAACTCCAGAAGGCGAAACACATCGTTTTGGATCATCAGGCGAAGAAGCTGTTCTTGAAATTCACGATTGGGCAGTGGTCAGCGCGATGGCCGCACGTGGTCAAATTGGACTAGGCGAAACCTATGTACATGGGCTATGGGACACGCCGTCAATCGAAAGCATCATTCGTGTTGGTCTGGCAAATCGCGATACATTTTCTGATTTTGACGACGCAACTTGGTTAAATTCATTAAAGTATCAAATCATTGATCGCGTCGTCCGTGCGAATTCCAAATCTGGATCGCAAAAGAATATCTACGCGCATTATGATGTTGGAAACGAATTTTACCAACTGTGGTTGGATGAAACGATGATGTATTCGTCGGGGATTTATAATGATCCCGGTGATGATTTGACGGCCACGCAATATCGCAAAAATGACCGCGCATTGTCACGCCTAACCGATAAAGAAGGAATTTTGGAAATTGGGTGTGGGTGGGGTGGTTTTGCCGAACGTGCGGCCGATCAAGGGCGTCACGTTACAGGTATTACCGTTTCAAAGGCACAGCGCAGCTATGCAGATGCGCGTTTAGATGGTCGTGCCGACATCCAACTTTGTGATTATCGCGATGTGAAAGGCAAATTTGATAATATCGTTTCAATCGAAATGATTGAAGCGGTTGGCCAGCGCTACTGGCCCAGTTATTTTAGTGCGATCAAACAAAACTTGGCTGAAGGTGGACGAGCATTGATTCAGGCGATCACCGTTCCAGATGATAGCTTTGATTATTACGCCAAGGGTTCGGATTACATCCGCCAGCACGTTTTCCCAGGGGGATTGTTGCTTTCAAGTGCGCACATTGCACAACAGGCCAATAATGTTGGTTTGACTGTGAAGGATAACTTTGAATTTGCCCAATCTTATGCGTTGACCTGTCGAACATGGTCCGAACGTTTGACGGCCAAAACCAATAAAATAAGAGGACTGGGGTATGACGATTCATTTTTGAGGCACTGGAAATTTTACCTAGATATCTGCGCTGCTGCATTTTCGGTGGGTCACACGCAGGTTGTACAGGTTGAATTGGCACACGCCGAGAGCGCTTGAATAAAATATCGTTCAGCCTAGCTCACTAACAGACGAATTTGTAGCCACAGTCAAACTGGAGTATCGTAACGATGAAATTTCTTACGATTTTATTGGTAATTTTGTTTGCCGCGATCGGTGTCAAATCGCGGTTTTTTAGCTTTTCTTCACAGTCACCCAAGGATTATTCGCAAACTGGACCACTATTTGTTTTGGATAAACACTTGAATGGACCCATCTTGTCCGAAGGCCTTATTTATGGTCCTGACGGTAAGGTGGGCGTGACCTTTGTCGCCAACATGATGGGGACGTGGGACGGAGATAGCGGAACATTGTCAGAAAGCTTTGCGTATTCAAATGGGAAAACTCAAGAACGAAATTGGTTTCTAAAAAAGGGCCCTGGTAACACCTTTACCGCAACCGCAGATGACATCATTGGAACCGCACAAGGTGAAGTGTCTGGATCTTCAATTCAGTTAAAATATCGCATTATCCTGCCCAAGGATTCTGGTGGGCATACATTAGATGTTACAGATTGGTTATACTTGGCCGAAAATGGGGCGATTTTGAATAGATCCGAAATGCGCAAATTTGGGATAAAAGTTGCCGAATTGGTCGCGACCATGCGTCCTGATCAGTCTGCCGTTTCGCAGTTAGCGCCAATGATGAACGGTTCTGCTGAACAAGAAAGTGCACCACTGAACTAATCAAGTTTGTAAGCTTGCGTGAAACATCCTATGGATATTCGCATAGTGTATCTGGGACGA
>JAAEZW010000221.1 GCA_018222665.1 Paracoccaceae bacterium | reverse complement strand
CTTCTAGGTCAGCGGCGCTGGCACCGCCTGTGTTGATCATAAAATTGGAATGCTTCTCACTCATCTGCGCCCCGCCAAGGGTTGCACCACGCAGGCCCGCGTCATCAATCACCTTCCACGCTTTAAGGTCGTGCGTATCATCCGCGCGCCCTGTGCTGGAAAATCCTTCAGGGTTGCGGAAGGTGCTGCCCGCGCTGCGTTCCTTGGTTGGTTGGGTTTCATCGCGTTTGCGCAGTTGTACGTCCATTTTGGCGTGTAACGCCGCTGCCTCATCCGCAGGGGCGCGAAACACCGCCTCGGTAATAACGGCACCGTCTGGTATGTCGGTTTGACGATATTCAAAGGTAATCTGATCACGAGTCAATGTGATCAATTCGCCCTGACGGGTGACAAGTGTGGCCTGAACAAAGTGGTCGGCCACATAGGATCCATAACACCCCGCATTCATCCGCACGGCCCCGCCGATGGATCCGGGGATTGTGCGCAGGAACGTCAGATCGCGCCCTTGATCCGCCGAACGCCGCGCTACATGGGCATCCAGCGCCGCCGCGCCCGTAGTGATCAAATCGTCCTGAACGGTGATTTGATTAAATCCCCTCCCAAGGCGGATCACCACACCACGCAATCCCCCATCGCGCACGATCAGATTGCTGCCCACACCCATAGGGAAAACAGGGATATCCGCAGGAAGCGCGCGCAAAAAATCGGCCAGATCATCGGTGTCCGCAGGTTGAAAGAAATACTCCGCAGGACCGCCCACACGCAGCCACGTCAAATCCGCCAAGGAACGGTTTTCGGACAATGCGCCGCGTGGTTCTGGGATGCTGTTCATGGCCTGCTCCTGTCCTTGCACGATATATGCAATATTCATCGAAGCACCGCAATAAAAACCCGCGCAAGTCAATCTATAGGGATAAGACCCAGGCCAATCGCCAGATTGGCAAGCGCCGATTACCCCCATGGGAGGCGCTTATCGCGCCACCCGAAGTCGGCTTGGACATCTTATTCAATAGTCTCTGACAGAAAAACAAAGAACCTATTTCCCCAAACGTTCAGGCAATGCATTGGCCCATGCGGAAATTGTACCTGCGCCAAGGCAGACGACGATATCGCCCGTTTGGGCGTGGGTGCGCACCAGTTGTTCCAAGTCGTCTTCATTCAGAAGCGCGCTGGCGTGTCGGTGGCCATGGCGGATTAAGCCCGCAACCAGATCATCCCGGCTTGCGCCCTCAATCGGGTCTTCGCCCGCGGCGAACACCTCGGCAATGGCGACCACGTCCGCCTCATTAAAACAGGTGCAGAAATCTTCGAACAGGGAATGAATGCGCGTATAGCGATGGGGTTGATGGACAGCAATCACACGGCCATCGGATGCCTGACGCGCGGCCTTTAGCACCGCGGCGATTTCAACGGGGTGGTGGCCGTAATCATCAATGATGGTGACGCCATCCACCTCGCCCACTTTGGTAAAACGGCGATTGACCCCTTTGAAGTTTTCAAGTGCGGATTTAATCTCGGCCTCTTTCACGCCCAAATGCCGCGCAACCGCAATCGCCGAAAGGACGTTTGACACATTGTGATCCCCCGTCATGGGCAGGCGCAGGCCACGCAGTGCCGTTCCATCCTCTTGAAATTCGACGTCAAAATGGGCCGAACCACCCGAATAGGTTAGGTTGACGGCGCGCACATCCGCCTGTGCGTTAAACCCATAGGTTACAACCCGACGATCCGAAATGCGCCCAACAAGCGATTGTACCTCTGGATGATCCGTGCAGCAGACGGCCAAACCATAAAAGGGGATGTTTGATACAAAATTATAAAATCCCTGACGCAGGTTTTCGATGCTACCCCAATGTTCCATATGTTCGGGATCAATGTTTGTCACAATCGCGATTGTGGCCGGCAGACGATTGAATGTGCCATCGCTTTCATCGGCCTCAACCACCATCCATTCACCCTGCCCCATCCGCGCGTTTGAGCCATAGGCGTGGATGATCCCACCATTGATAACCGTTGGATCAATACCACCCCCATCCAACAGGGTTGCCACCATGGTTGTGGTAGTCGTTTTGCCATGCGTTCCAGCAACCGCAACATTGGATTTCATGCGCATCAGTTCGGCCAACATTTCCGCACGGCGCACAACGGGCAGCCCCATCAATCGCGCCTGATCCAATTCGGCGTTGCCTGTTTTGATCGCCGATGAAATCACCACCACCTCGGCATGTTCCAAATTTTCGGCACGCTGGCCTATGAAAATCGTAGCCCCCAAATCTGCCAAACGCTGGGTGATTTTGCTTTCCTTTAAATCTGACCCTTGCACGCGATACCCAAGGTTTAACAAAACCTCGGCAATTCCCGACATCCCAATGCCGCCAATCCCAACGAAATGAATGGGTCCAACATCGGTGGGGAGCTTGGTTGCGGCTGCGTTCATTTAGCTGTCTTTCTTTATCAATGTTTGGATCAAATCCATCAGGCGCTGTGTGGCATCAGGCACGGAAGTTTTTAATGCGTCACTTGCCATTTGGCTGGCCCGCGCTGGATCGTTGAAAATCGCCTCAAGCCGCGTGGTTAAAACATCGACCTGAAAATCAGCTTCGCAGATCAATTCGGCGGCTCCTGCAGTCACCAATCCCATAGCATTTGCGCTTTGCTCATCCCGAATGGCCATAGCCAAAGGCACAAGGAGTGAGGGGCGTCCAATCACCGAAATATCCGCAACGGTTGAGGCCCCCGCGCGCGAGATGACCAATTGCGCCTCGCTCATCCGCGTGGGGATATCATCGAAAAACGGGCGCACATCTGCGGGGATGTTTTGTTCGGCATAATAGGCCTCGACCCGCTCTTGGTCTTCTGGGCGGGCCTGATGGGACACACGGATATGGGACAGCATGGCCATGGGCAGGCCCGCAATCGCGGGTGGCACCACATCCGACAGGATGCGCGCACCTTGTGATCCCCCCAAAACAAGGATCGACATTGGATAATCGCCAGGCGGGATATACCCTGCGCCCACGCGTTCGGCGATGGCCGCGCGTACGGGATTGCCCACATGATGGCCCGTAATCTTATCCGACATTTCGGTGGGCCATGTGCCACAGGCCACCGCATTCACCACAGGTGCAAACAATTGGTTCACACGGCCTAAAACACCGTTTTGTTCATGCACCATGCGCGGAATACGCAAAATCGTTGCCGCCGTGAGCGCGGGGATCGAAGGATATCCGCCAAAGCCAATCACGACCGTGGGCCGATCCACAATCATCTGCGCCAGCGCCATCAAACTGCCGCCTGCAATCTGAAATGGAACCAAGGCCTTGGACAAAATACCGCCGCGGGCAAAGGTACCTGATTTCAATACTTTGACCTGAACCGCATCGGGAAAGCCGCCCACATAGCGTGCGCCGCGCGGATCGGTGGTAAGCTTAACCCGCCAGCCCGCCTCCAACAATGCCTCGGCCAGGGCCTGTGCGGGGAACATATGTCCGCCAGTGCCACCTGCTGCTAAGATCGCCAAAGGCGCTTTGGTCATTATCGATATCCGTTAATTACATCTGCGATGTTCTTCTGCGGGCGTGCGCGCGTAAATGCAAGCAACATTCCAAGCGCAATCCCCCCCGCAATCAGCGAAGATCCGCCATAACTGATAAAGGGCAATGTCATCCCCTTCGCAGGTAGCAGACGCACCGCAACCCCAATGTTGATCACCGCCTGAACACCAAAGGAACAGGCCAAACCCGCACCCGCCAGTCGGATGAACGTATCGCGTTCCCGCATCAGGCGTGACAGGGATACCAAAACAATGCTGGCATAAATTGCAATGATGATTGCAACCAAAATAAAACCATATTCCTCGGCCGCGACAGCAATGATGAAATCCGTATGCGCATCAGGCAGAGACCATTTTACCTGCCCCTCGCCCACACCAACGCCGAAAAACCCACCCTCTTGGATGGCGTTTGTGGCGTATCCCAATTGTGTGCGCGGATCGACATCAGGGGACAAAAACCCATCAATGCGGCGTGCAAAGTGTTCAGAATACTGATAGGCGAGCGTCCCGCCAAAAACAACCAACCCCGCCATGCCCATCAACAAAAGGATTGGCGCACCCGCCACAAAA
>JAAEZW010000220.1 GCA_018222665.1 Paracoccaceae bacterium | reverse complement strand
CGGTACTTGCGTAAATCCTGCTCCCGCAACCAATCCTTCCATATATGGTCGACGGTCATGCACGTCTTGTGTTAGGTGTACCCTCGAATTGTAAATATACTGAACAGGACCAAAAATGTTTATCGAACGAACCCTCAAAGCAAGCGTTGTGATGGTCATCCCCTTTTTGTTTGCTTTATTGGCAGGGCTTGTTTTATTGGGCATCACGGTCGCACGTGAATTAATCTACAAATTCAATAATGTATTCTCGCTGACGACCAATGACACGATCCTATTCGCTCTAAAATTGGTGGATGCGGTGTTGATCGTGAACCTATTGATCATTGTGGCCTTAGCGTCTTATCGCCAACTTGTGGACAATACCGCACAACCAACGGAAAAACATCGCGACTATGGAGTGGCATCCGACATTACGCTTGCTGATATGAAGAAAAAACTGTTGGGAAGTGCTCTTGCGATTGGTGTGATAGCTGTCCTTGCAGATTTGATGAAATTACCAAGCGCAGCTGCAGATTTCACCACGACTTTACCATTGATCGTTAAATCGTTTGTTGTTTTGATCTTTGCGATAGCTGCGTTTTTAAGCGCTAAATCGTAACAACGAATTGAAATGAGTATATTTCCCTAAACCTACTGCTAGCAAAACTGTCTAACCTGATTAACTGCATGCAAAAGACAGCAACGCACAAAAAATAATTGAACTATGATCAAACTGACTAACTTCATTGAAAGCACGCAAGTGCGCAATTTCATTATTGGCGCGATCATATTTAACGCAATAGTTTTGGGTTTTGAGACATCGTCAACGATGATGCCGAATTTTGGAGGCCTTATCTAATCGTTGGACAAGATATGCATTTTGATTTTTGTTGTTCAACTTGCACGAATAAAAGACGTCGTAATTTGAGGACTGGGTCGTAAACGGACCTGAAACTTAAATCCGTTTTTCTCTTAATTATGTCCAACGACAGGAGGATGGATCGATGTATGTCGCGCGCAATCTTGTAAATATTGAGGACTATCCAATCCACATAGATGGTGGCAAACGTAATGCAGTCTTGAAGACCGTCCGTGATAATCTTGCGCATGATGGCTGCGCCGTTCTCAAAAATTTTTTAACAGCAGATGGGATCGCGGCTCTCACTAAAGAAGCAGATGCAGTCGCGGGAAATGCACACCGTTCATACAATCGCACGAATGTCTATTTTACAGCTGATGATGAAACACTGCCTGCGAACGATCCCAGGCGTCGTTTCTATAATCGCTCGAATGCATTTATTCCTGCTGACAATTTTCAAACTGATGGTGCGCTGCGTACGATACATGATTTTGAAGGATTTGATCGCTTTATTCAGGACTGTTTTCAGGAAGATGCATTTTACCGATATGCTGATCCCTTGGCGGATGTGGTCATTAATATGGCCGTCGAAGGAAATGGATTTCCATGGCACTTTGACACGAACAATTTCACTGTGACACTTGCCATTCAAAATGCGGATGGTGGTGGTGCATTTGAATATGCCCCTGGCATTCGCAAAGGGTCAGAGAACTTTTCCGAAGTTAGCCGCGTTCTTGATGGAACTTCGGATTTGATCAAGGTGTTGGAATTGGAACCAGGTGATTTGCAACTGTTCAGAGGGCGCTATTCGCTTCATCGGGTGACACCGCTTATCGGAACCACGCCACGATATGTCGCGATTTTTTCTTATGTGGAACAACCCGACATGGTTGGCAGCCCTGAACGCACCGAACAACTTTATGGGCGTACATTACCCATTCATTGGGAACGGGCAGGGAAACGCAAGGATGCCTACATTGATTAGCGCAATTTGATCACGGTTTTCCCATGGTTTTTGCCTTCTAGCATTCCGATAAACGTTTTGGGCGCGTTTACCAGCCCTGTTGTGACATCTTCAATGAATTTGATTTGCCCATTGTTTACTAACGGCGCGACTTCGGTCAAAAAGTTGGAAAAGTGATCCCAATGATCTGAAATGATGAAACCGTTGACAGACAATCGGTTCACCAAAATGGTTCGCCAAATTTTTGGTGCACTTAATGTTTCAATTGATGCATCACCACCCAATCGGCCTGCGTTATACCAACTGATCATACCGCAAACTGGAATACGTCCGTGTACGTTCATCATCGGTAAAATGGCTTCAAGGATGGGGCCTGCGACGTTTTCGAAATAGATGTCAATTCCGTCTGGGGCGTATTGGGCAAGCTCTGTGCGCAACGCTTTTGCAGTTCCAAAAGTACGGTGATTGATACAGTGGTCAAATCTGAATTCATTTACCGCAACTTGGCATTTCTGATCACTTCCAGCGATCCCAATGACACGTAAACCCGCACGTTTTGCCAATTGGCCCACCATAGATCCCACAGGGCCCGTTGCGGCCGCCACGACTAGAGTTTCGCCCGCCTTGGGCCGACCATGTTGGCTGAGGCCGAACCATCCCGTGAAACCAGGCATTCCCAGCACGCCTAATGCACGACTAAGATGTTCTTGGGCGATATCCAATCTACGGACTACTTTGTCCTGTAGAACAGCATGTGACGCCCATCCTGTCATTCCAAAAACGTAGTCGCCGACCTTAAACCGATCTGATGCGCTTTTGATGACGCGTCCAACGCCACCTGCCTCCATGCGTGCGTTTAACGCCACAGGTGCGGAATAGGATTTCGCATCATCCATCCGACCCCGCATATATGGATCAAGAGAAAAATAATCTACCTCAACCAGGATATCACCAGATGCCAATTCTGGGGCGGTCCAACCGACAAGTGCAAAATCGCTTTCTTTTGGGGCGCTTTCGGGGCGTGCTTTTAACCGGATTTCTTGCACTGTGATCTCCTATCTGCTGAATGATCTAAACGGGCCGCAGTTCCAGAATCTCACGTGCCTGCTGCCATGTCGCGACAGGGCGTTCGTATGTATCACATAGTTCCACCACACGTTTCACCAATGCCGCGTTTGAGGGGGCCAATGTTTCACGATCAAGGCGTACGTTATCTTCAAGACCTGTTCGGGCGTGCCCACCTGCTGATACGGCCCATTCATTTAATGTGATCTGCTCTTTGCCAATCCCTGCCGCGCACCATTGTGCATCGGGCGCAAGGCGTTTGACGGTTTTTACGTAATAGTCAAAAACGTCGCGATCCACAGGCATCGCATTTTTAACACCCATGACGAATTGAATATAGAGCTTGCCCGGTATCCGACCATCCGCATTCATTTTCACCGCATGGTGAATATGGCTTAGATCGAACGCTTCAATCTCTGGCTTGATTTTGTACTCGCGCATTTCGGCAGACAACCAATCCACAAGATCAGGTGGATTTTCGTAAACGCGCGTTGGGAAATTGTTTGAACCAACCGTCAGGGATGCCATATCGGGCGCCAATGGCAACATGCCACCGCGTGTTTTCCCCGCGCCTGATCGTCCGCCCGTGGAAAATTGGATAATCATACCCGGGCAATGTTTTTCCAAACCCTCTTTCAACCGCGCAAATTTTTCAGGATCGCTTGATGGCGTTTCGTCATCGTTGCGCACATGTGCATGACAGATGCTTGCACCTGCCTCAAATGCTTCTTGCGTGCTTTCGATTTGTTCCTCAACCGATATGGGGACCGCGGGGTTCGCCGCCTTTGTTGGAACGGACCCTGTGATTGCAACACAAATAATACATGGATTGTTAGACATCAAAAAACACCGTTTCGTTTTCACCTTGGAGGACAACATCGAAATGATATGTATTCTCACCCGTTTTTTTAGCAAGCAGGGTGTCACGACGATGAAGCTGTTCGATTAGATTTATGATTGGATCGCTGGCGTGTGCATCAACGTCTTCTTCAAAATAGATCCGCGTGTTCAGGCCCACATTTATCCCGCGTGCCACGATCCATAAATTGATGTGCGGGGCTTGCTTTGTGCCATTGCGGCCAGGGGTGGCGCCGGGTTTAATTGTGTTGATCACGAATTCACCGCTGTCGAAATCGGAAATAACACGTCCCCAGCCGGAAAACCCCTGTTCCACTTCACTATGTCGTGGATCTTCGTTATGGGCATAGATGCCCGAGGCATTCGCTTGCCATGTTTCTAGTAAAACATCACGTACAGGTGACC
>JAAEZW010000219.1:2376-4133 GCA_018222665.1 Paracoccaceae bacterium | reverse complement strand
GGTGCAGCGGTGCTTTCAATTATCGCAGGCAAAATGTTCAGAGTTCAGAAAAAAGAGCTATAGTAACTAATATAGAATTAAAATTAAGCCTGGCCGTTTGGCTGGGCTTAATTTTTTACCCAAGGCCTGCATTAATTGATGTATGCTCGACCACCGCAACACCGCACATCAGCAGCCAAGTTGGTTTTCGAGGTAAACGCGAGCAATGCACAGGTTCCCAGTGGGCGCAGGTCTTAAGTCAGGCGACCGTGGCAATGCTTGAATTTTTTGCCTGAACCACAAGGGCAGGCTTCATTTCGGCCTGTTTGCTCCCAGCCCTCGGGCAGTTCAGATACATCCAATGCTTCAGCTTCTTGTTCGGCTGCAACTTGTTGTGCACCTTGTGCCTGAATTTGCTGCGCCAACATTTGTTGCATCATTGCTTGACGCTCTTCTTCTGTCAGTGGGCGTACACGACCAATTTGTTGGGTCACATCAACACGCAATCCATTCAACAGTGATTCAAACAGCTGGAACGCTTCATTCTTGTATTCGTTCAATGGATCGCGTTGTGCGTATCCTCGGAAACTAACAACGCTTCGCAAATGTTCCAACATCAACAAATGTTCGCGCCATTTACTATCAATTGTGTTGAGCAATACTTGGCGTTGGACTTGGGCAAAGCTTTCTGTACCAAAGGCCTCTTGCTTTTCTGCAAGCTGCTTGTCCGCGGCTTCCTCTAAACGTTCGCGCAGTACGTCATCGTCAACACCCTCTTCTGCGGCCCATGCAATGACGGGCACGTCCAGATTTAGGTTTTCAATGACAGCTGCCTGTAACCCTTCTGTGTCCCACTGGTCGGCATATGACCGTGGGGGCATGTATGTTTCGATTAGATCGTCGATAACATCGTTGCGCATATCAACGATGATTTCGTTCAGATCTTCGGACTGCATGATATCCAAGCGTTGTTCGAAAATCGCTTTACGCTGATCATTCATGACATCGTCAAATTTCAAGAGCTGTTTGCGGATATCAAAGTTACGGCCTTCGACCTTCGCCTGCGCGCGTTCTAGCGATTTGTTCACCCAAGGGTGTTCAATGGCTTCGCCCTCTTGCATACCCAACGTACCCAAGATTTTATCAAGCCGTTCAGAGCCAAAGATGCGCATTAGGTCATCATCAAGGCTTAGGAAGAATGATGAACGGCCTGGATCACCCTGACGACCTGATCGACCACGTAACTGATTGTCAATTCGGCGGCTTTCGTGGCGTTCGGTGGCCAAGACAAACAAACCGCCTGCATCTTTGACCGCTTGTTCATCCGTTTTGTGCGCTTCTTCGATTTGTGCACGAATTTCATCTGGGTTTCCGTCTGGGTTTGCGGCGATGGCGTCCATGATTTTGAATTCGACATTGCCGCCCAGTTTGATGTCAGTACCACGGCCTGCCATATTGGTTGCGATTGTAACGGCACCCAATTTGCCCGCATCCGCAACAATTTGTGCTTCTTGTTCGTGCTGGCGCGCATTTAGAACGTTATGTTTAATTCCCGCATTTGTCAGTTGCTGGGATAACAATTCTGATTTTTCAATTGATGTTGTGCCAACCAAAATTGGCTGACCCTTTGCGTTGGCCTCTTTGATCGTTGTGACAATGGCATCATACTTTTCTTGGGTTGTACGATACACTTTGTCATCTTCGTCAAGTCGTGCAATCGGGCGATTTGTCGGGATTTCCACAACGCCAAGTTTGTAGATTTCCATAAATTCTTCGGC
>JAAEZW010000219.1:0-1942 GCA_018222665.1 Paracoccaceae bacterium | reverse complement strand
GATTGATCTTGATGTAGAGGTCCGAGCGATCTTGCGATGGACCTGAAATGATCAACGGTGTTCGCGCCTCATCGACCAAGATGCTGTCCACCTCGTCGACGATTGCAAAATGATGATCGCGTTGGGCCATTTCCTCGATGCTGCCGCGCATGTTGTCACGTAAATAATCGAACCCTAATTCGTTGTTTGTGGCGTAGGTCACGTCGCACGCATAGGCAGCTGATTTTTCCGTTTCTTCTTGCTGTGGATACACAACACCTGTCGTCATCCCAAGGGCGTTAAACACATTTGACATCCAGTCGGCGTCACGCTTTGCCAGATAGTCGTTTACGGTAACCACGTGTACGCCGCGGCCAGTCAGGGCATTCAAATAGGCTGGGAAGGTCGCAACCAATGTTTTACCTTCACCCGTTTTCATTTCCGCAATGTTGCCGCGATGCAGGAAAATACCTCCGATCAACTGAACATCAAACGCGCGCAGACCAAGTGCGCGTTTGGCGCCCTCACGACAGTTTGCAAATGCCTCTGGTAACAACGCGTCCAGCGTTTCACCATTTTCATACCGTGATTTGAACTCGGCCGTTTTCTCGATCAATTGGGCGTCGCTCAGGGCCTCAAACTCTGGTTCCAGTGCGTTGATTTTTTCGATCAACGGACGAACAGATTTAACTTTGCGGTCGTTTTGGGTGCCAAACACCTTGCGCGTAATTGTTCCTAGACCAAACATCGTCACTCCGTTCATCTCGTACTATTTTTACATTCATTGTCTTGCTAGGCGTACGCGCAGCAATTAGAGAGGAATAGCACTTTTTTATATTGCTCTTAGCGATGTAAGGGGGCGAATAATAAGTGTCAACGGCGCGGGCTAATCGACAGGGCGAATATAGGAGTTTTCGATGAAACTATTGCAAATTATGACTAATTTAACGGTTGCAGCAGGCTTATTGGTAAGTGTGGCAAATGCGCAGTCATCCGTTGACTCAGATGTCGTAGTCGCGACCGTGAATGGCGAAGAGATCAAGATGGGTCATGTTGTGATGGTGTACGATACCTTGCCGCAACAGTATAAGTCATTGCCTGCAGAGCAAGTATTCCAAGGAATTGTCGAGCAGATCATTCAACAAACCGTGCTTGCTCAGGCGGCCGCCAATCCGGATGCGAAATATATTAATTTTGCAGTGGATAACGAGCGACGCATTCTAACGGCATCGCAAATGATTGACGAAATCACCACAGAAGCTACAAGAGAGGATAAGCTGCACGCGTATTATGATGCAACATATCAGAGCGCAGATTTAGGGCGAGAATATAATGCATCGCACATCTTGGTTGAAAGCGAAGAAGAAGCTAAGGACCTGATTGTCAAACTATCTGACGGTGCTGACTTTGCTGCATTGGCGCAAGAGTTTTCAACGGGTCCGTCTGGCCCCAATGGTGGGGCGCTTGGCTGGTTTGGTCAGGGTCGGATGGTTGCGCCATTCGAACAAGCGGTGATGAGCCTGACAGTGGGTGAAGTTTCTCCGTTGCCTGTGCAAACTCAATTCGGGTGGCATGTGATCATACTAAACGACATGCGGGCAGTTCAGGCTCCTGCATTTGAAGAAGTAAGCGGAGAAATCGCAGCCGAGCTTCAACGCGTTGCAATTGAAGAACGTGTGAAAGTCATGGTTGATGGTGCAGCAGTTGTGCGTGTTGATCAATCAACGCTTAACGTTGATGCGGTCAAAACAGATATCGCAGAGTTGGACTAACACATGGCCGTTATCACAAAGGTTTCCCCATTAGCTCCAAAGGCGTTTCCAGATTTACCTGTGATTAAGGGGGTGCGGTTTGCAACTGCAGCAGCTGGTATCAAATATCAGGGCCGAACAGATGTCATGCTGGCCGTTGCAGATGCGGGCAGCAGTGTTGCAGGAGTTTTCACAAAATCCGCCACGCGGGC
>JAAEZW010000218.1 GCA_018222665.1 Paracoccaceae bacterium | reverse complement strand
TGGGATCCTGTGCCGCATGCATCCGAACGCCTAACGTGGCTTACGGGGATGCGCACCATGACCACCGCAGGCGACGTGAATACTCAGGTCGGCATGGCAAGCCATATCTATTTGGTGACGGCGTCAATGGTGGATGAATATTTCTATTCCGCGGACAGTGAACTATTGATTGTCCCCCAAGAAGGACGCCTAAGATTTTGCACAGAACTGGGGATCATTGACCTAGAACCCAAGGAAATCGCAATCATCCCACGCGGCATGTTGTACCGTGTTGAGGTGTTAGAGGGGCCCGCGCGCGGATTTGTGTGCGAAAACTATGGCCAAAAATTCGCTCTGCCTGGGCGTGGTCCTATCGGCGCAAACTGTTTGGCAAATCGGCGCGATTTCAAATCCCCTGTCGCCGCATTTGAGGATCGCGAAGTTCCAAGTCGCGTTGTGATTAAATGGTGCGGCCAATTCCACGAAACGCATATCGGCCATAGCCCTTTGGATGTTGTCGCTTGGCATGGCAATTACGCGCCCTGCAAATATGATTTGCGCACATACTGCCCCGTTGGTGCGGTGTTATTTGATCACCCCGATCCATCCATCTTTACGGTGCTAACCGCCCCATCGGGTGTTGAAGGCACGGCAAACATCGATTTTGTTTTGTTCCGCGAACGTTGGATGGTTGCGGAAAATACATTCCGCCCGCCATGGTATCACAAAAACATCATGTCCGAGTTGATGGGCAATATTTACGGCCAGTATGATGCAAAACCAAAGGGTTTTGTGCCAGGCGGCATGAGCCTACACAACATGATGCTGCCCCACGGCCCCGATAAGAATGCATTTGAAGGTGCATCAAACGCAGATTTACAGGCGCAGAAATTGGATAACACGATGTCCTTCATGTTCGAAACGCGCTTTCCTCAGCATTTGACGGCCTATGCCGCTAAAGAGGCGCCACTTCAGGACGATTACATTGATTGTTGGGTTGATATCGAAAAGAAATTTGATGGCACCCCCGGAACCAAGTAATTCACGCAGATCCTGCCAAGAAAGAGATACACCATGAGACTATTAACCAGTTGGGTCGCCTCCGCAAACAATCCCCAATCGCCTTTCCCACTAAACAACCTTCCCTATGGTGTGTTTTCAACGGCTGACACAGATCCGCGCTGTGGTGTTGCGATTGGTGATATGATCCTTGATCTGCAGGCCGCGGAAGAAGCGGATATGATCAAGCTCGATGAATGGCCTGTTTTTGACGTTCCCTTTTGGAACGAAGTTATGGAATTGGGGCCAATGGCGTGGAAAAAACTGCGCAAACAAATCACAGCGATCCTTAAAAATGCCAGTGCCCATCAGGGTCGGGCGATTGATATGCTAACCCCACAATCCGATGCGATCATGCATTTGCCATTCTTGGTCAGTGAATACACCGATTTTTACGCAGGACGTCATCACGCAACCAACGTGGGCACAATGTTCCGTGGTTCCGAAAACGCACTGCCTCCAAATTGGCTGCATATTCCGATTGGCTATAATGGTCGCGCCTCTTCGGTTGTGGTCAGTGGAACAGACATTCGTCGTCCATGGGGTCAGCTAAAGGCACCCGATGCCGCGCAACCCGAATTCGCACCATGCCGTCGTTTTGATTTTGAATTGGAACTGGGCGCTGTGGTTGGCCTGCCATCTGACGGCCCCATCACGGTCCAAGAAGCGGATGATCTAATTTTTGGGTATGTTTTGTTAAATGATTGGTCAGCACGCGATATTCAGGCCTGGGAATATCAACCATTGGGCCCGTTTCAGGCCAAGGCGACCGCCACATCCATTAGCCCGTGGATCGTCACCAAGGCAGCGCTAGAGCCATTTCGCGTCGATACCCCAGAACGCGAAGTGGAGTTGCTGGATCACCTCGAGGACTGTGGTCCAATGCTATATGACATTTCGCTTGAGGTTGGCTTGTTGTCAAAATCAGGTGGCAAGAAAATCATCACCCAGACCAATTATAAAGAGATGTACTATTCCTCTGCCCAGCAATTGGCACATCATACGACGTCAGGATGCCCAATGAACCCAGGCGATTTATTGGGATCAGGTACAATTTCAGGCGCAGAACCCCATCAACGCGGCAGTATGCTTGAACTCAGCTGGGGTGGAAAAGACCCCATTGAATTGGACAACGGGGAAACACGTAGCTTCCTTGAAGATGATGATCAAATCGTGATGTCAGGTGCCGCACGAAATGAAACATTGACCATCGGATTTGGCACCTGTGTCGGACGTGTTCTGCCTGCCCTTGAAAATCCATACGAACGATAAACCATTAAACGGGCGTGGCACGATCACGCCCACCTAAACCAATAGGAGAGCCCCATGGCAAAAGCCTTCGCATCGCAGAGCGATATGAGTGAGAAGAAAATCAGCTTCACCGAAATCGGCGAAGGCCTTTACGCCTTTACCGCTGAGGGCGATCCAAATTCTGGTGTGATCATTGGCGATGATAGCGTCATGATCGTCGAGGCGCAGGCGACACCCCGCCTTGCCAATAAGGTGATTGAATGCGTCCGCAGTGTCACAGACAAACCAATTTCACACGTTGTTCTAACCCATTATCACGCGGTTCGCGTTTTGGGCGCATCCGCATTTAATGCAGATCAGATCATCATGTCGGATATGGCACGTGCCATGGTTGTGGAACGCGGGCAAGAAGATTGGGACAGTGAATTCCAACGCTTCCCACGTCTGTTTGAAGGGCACGAAAGCATTCCAGGACTGACATGGCCGACGACAACATTTGATGGATCAATGTCTGTCTATCTTGGGAACCGTCGCATCGATTTAATGCATTTGGGACGTGCGCATACAGCGGGCGACATCGTCATCAACGTGCCCGACCAAAACGTGATGTTCACAGGTGACATCGTTGAGTACCATTCCGCCTGCTACTGCGGTGATGGTCATTTCGCAGATTGGGGCGATACTCTCGATAACATCAAATCGTTTGAGGTTGACGCAATCGCCCCAGGGCGCGGGGATGCGTTGGTTGGACAGGATATGGTGAACCGCGCAATCGAAAGCACCCGTGATTTTGTCGAAAGCACCTATCGCCCTGTGGCCAAGGTTGCGGCACGAAACGGTTCCCTGAAAGAGGCATGGGATGCCTGCCGCGCGGAATGTGATCCGAAGTTCTCCGACTATGCGATTTATGAACATTGTTTGCCGTTTAACGTAGCACGCGCCTACGACGAAGCGCGCGGAATTGATACGCCCCGCATCTGGACGGCACAACGTGATTTGGACATGTGGGAGGCCCTTCAAAGCTAGGGGAGGCAAAAGATGAACAAAATCTTTGAAACGCCACTATATCCGTATTACCAGTCTGTCGATCAGACCGCATCAGCGCCTGTGCGCCACAGTGTTGTGGTGATCGGCGCGGGTCCCGTTGGGCTGGGCATGGCAATTGACCTGGCGCAGCACGGAATTGATGTTGTTGTGTTGGATGACAACGACAAGGTCAGCTTTGGCAGTCGTGCGATTTGTTTTGCAAAGCGCACTCTGGAAATTGCAGATCGTTTGGGATTTGGCGACAAATTGGTCGACAAAGGGGTTCAATGGAACCTTGGCAAAGTGTTCTTTGATGAACGCAAGGTTTATGAATTCAACCTGTTGGCCGAAGACGGGCACGCACGCCCCGCGTTCATCAACCTGCAACAGTATTATTTTGAACAATACCTTGTTGAACGCGTGCAAGAGATCAATTCAGAGACTCCAAAAATTGATATCCGCGGCAAGAACCGTGTGAGCGCGATCAAGGATCATGGCACCTATTCCGCCCTTACGGTCACGACACCCGACGGCGAATATACGATCCATGCAGATTGGGTCATCGCCTGTGATGGCGCGGGGAGCCCAACACGCTCGATGATGGGGCTCGATTTTGTGGGTCGCGTGTTCGAGGACAACTTCCTAATCGCGGATGTCACAATGGAGGCGGATTTCCCGACCGAACGTTGGTTTTGGTTTGACCCGCCATTCAATCGCGGGCAGTCGGCATTGTTGCACAAACAGCCAGACGGCGTATGGCGGATCGACCTGCAATTGGGATGGGATGTCGATAAAGAAGCCGAAAAACAACCAGATCGCGTCATTC
>JAAEZW010000217.1 GCA_018222665.1 Paracoccaceae bacterium | reverse complement strand
GGAGCAAGACTCAAGCGATTAATCCATGGCATCAAAGGTCATATCAATTTTGATCACGCTTTTGTGCAACCTGTGGCGGGGCTGGGTTGAGGAATGATACGATAGAATAAAATTCAACCTGTAACGGCAGAAACACATGCGCCTAATTTTTAATGTTTTTGTTATCATTTTGTCTGCGACCGCCTCTTTTGCGGACCCTCGATTTTAGCAATACGAATTTCCCGAAACGGATTATCAAAAAACAAGTTTGGAAAGTTGGTTTGAAATCCGCTCTGGCGGTGTGGGCAAGGATGGCATTCCCGCACTGGATCATGTTAAAATGATCGCTGTTGCCGAGGCCAATATTCCTGCCAGCGAACCCGTGATCACACTCGAGTTGGCGGGGCGGATCCCACGCGCCTATCCCCTGCGCTATATTACATGGCATGAAATCGTAAATGACTATGTGGGTGATATTCCGTTCACGGTTACCTTTTGCCCGCTGTGTAATTCCGCGATTGTCTTTGATCGCCGCGGTCATGGGCAGGTGTTGGATTTCGGGGTAACGGGGCAGTTACGCAATTCCGATATGATGAAGTATGACCGCCAAACATTCACATGGTGGCAACAGGCCGTGGGTCAGGGAATTGTGGGCGAACTAACGGGTGTTGAATTGACTGTTTTCCCCATTTGGATGGAAAGTTTTGCGGATTTTCAGGCCCGCAATTCCGCAGGGACCGTCATGGATGAACCCAAATATTCCCGCCCCTATGGCAATAACCCCTATCGCGGATATGACAGCAGCACGCGTCGTTTTTTGTTCAACGGTGAATTTCCGCCCCACGGCATCGGACCACTGGCACGTGTGCTGCGCGTGGGAGATCGCGCCTGGCCGCTGAGCCGATTTTCAGGTGATGTCAGAGAGATCAAAGAGGATGGTATCACCCTGACATGGGAAGGCGAGCAAGCCTCAGCCCTAGATCAGACATCCATCGCAACCAGTCGTAAAATCGCCGCTATCCGCACACGTGATAATGCGGGCAACGACATCGCGCATGACGTGATGTCCGCTTTTGCCTTCCACGCCTTTTGCCCCGATGGGGTTTGGATGTTGGAAAAATAGCCAAGGCATCACGAAATAGATTTATTTTTCTATATTCACGTTTTGTTCTAATTACGGATTGGAGACTCAGCCAAAAAGGATTATGTATTAACCTCTGATTAAGGAACGACCATGGCTGATTTAAAACAGATCCAAGTGCGCGGTGCGCGTGAACATAATTTGAAATCAATTGATGTTGATATTCCCCGCGACCAATTCGTGGTGATCACGGGCTTGTCGGGATCAGGGAAATCGTCATTGGCCTTTGACACTATTTACGCCGAAGGGCAGCGCCGTTATGTCGAAAGCCTGTCGGCCTATGCGCGTCAATTCCTTGATATGATGGAAAAACCCGATGTGGATCATATCAGCGGCCTAAGCCCCGCGATTTCCATTGAACAGAAAACCACATCGAAAAATCCACGTTCAACCGTTGGTACAGTGACCGAGATTTACGATTATCTCCGTCTGTTGTTTGCCCGCGCGGGCACGCCTTATAGCCCGGCAACCGGCCTTCCGATTGAGGCGCAGCAGGTGCAGGATATGGTCGATCGTGTCATGACGATGGAGGAGGGGACGCGCGCCCATCTGTTGGCCCCCATCGTGCGGGACAGAAAAGGGGAATACAAAAAAGAATTCCTTGAACTGCGCAAACAGGGGTTTCAGCGCGTCAAGGTGGATGGCGAATATTATGAATTGGACGAACCACCCACGCTGGACAAAAAATTCCGCCATGACATCGACGTAGTGGTGGATCGCCTTGTTGTGCGTGAAGGTATGGAAACACGCCTTGCGGATAGTTTCCGTACGGCCCTTGACCTTGCGGATGGCATTGCAATTTTGGAAACCGTTCCACGGGAAGGCGACCCCGAGCGGATCACATTTTCGGAAAATTTCGCCTGTCCTGTCAGTGGTTTCACGATCCCCGAAATCGAACCGCGGCTATTTTCATTTAACGCCCCCTTTGGCGCATGCCCCGATTGTGACGGTTTAGGGGTTGAGTTGTATTTCGATGAACGTTTGGTTGTGCCCGATCAGATGCTAAAAATATCCGATGGTGCGCTTGCACCATGGCGCAAAGGCAAAAGCCCCTATTTCCTTCAGACGATCGAAGCCATCGCCAAACATTATCAGTTCGATCAAAACACACGTTGGAAGGACCTGCCAAAGAAAGTGCAACAGGTGTTCCTTTATGGATCGGGGGATGAGGAAATCCAATTCCGCTATGACGAAGGCGGGCGCATCTATCAGGTGTCGCGCACCTTTGAAGGGGTTATTCCCAATATGGAACGGCGGTATCGCGAAACCGATAGCAATTGGATTAGAGAAGAGTTTGAGAATTACCAAAACAACCGCGCCTGCGGCAGTTGCGGTGGTTATCGTCTGCGCCCTGAGGCATTAGCCGTTAAAATCGCGGGCATCCATGTGGGCCAAGTGGTGCAGATGTCGATCAAAGAGGCCTATGAATGGTGCGCCTCGGTTCCTGAACATTTGACCAATCAAAAAAATGAAATCGCCCGCGCGATCCTTAAGGAAATTCGCGAACGTTTGGGATTTTTGAACAATGTTGGTTTGGAATATCTGACCCTGTCGCGCAATGCGGGCACGCTGTCGGGTGGGGAAAGCCAGCGGATCAGATTGGCCAGTCAGATTGGATCTGGCCTGACAGGTGTTCTTTATGTGTTGGACGAACCTTCCATCGGATTGCATCAGCGTGACAATGATCGCCTATTGGGCACATTGAAAAACCTGCGTGATCAGGGAAATACTGTGATCGTTGTCGAACATGATGAAGAGGCCATTCGAGAGGCTGATTACGTCTATGACATCGGCCCAGGTGCGGGTGTGCATGGTGGACAGGTTGTGGCGCATGGAACGCCCGCCGAAATCACCGCACATGAAACATCGATCACAGGGCAATATTTATCAGGCGTGCGCGAAATTTCTGTGCCCCTTGATCGGCGTGCGGGGAACGGAAAAACTCTGACTGTGGTGAATGCGCATGGCAATAACCTGAAAAATCTGACGGTTGATTTTCCCCTTAGAGAATTCGTCTGTGTGACGGGTGTGTCAGGCGGTGGAAAATCCACATTGACGATTGAGACGCTGTTCAAAACGGCGTCAATGCGATTGAACGGGGCAAAACAAACGCCCGCCCCTTGTGACACGGTTAAGGGCTTGGAACATCTGGATAAGGTGATTGATATTGACCAACGTCCTATTGGGCGTACACCGCGGTCAAACCCTGCGACCTATACAGGGGCCTTTACACCCATCCGCGATTGGTTCGCGGGCCTGCCAGAGGCCAAGACGCGCGGATATAAACCGGGGCGCTTTTCCTTTAACGTCAAAGGAGGGCGGTGCGAGGCCTGTCAGGGTGATGGTGTCATCAAAATTGAAATGCACTTTTTACCCGACGTGTATGTGACATGCGAAACATGTAACGGCGCGCGTTATAATCGCGAAACTCTAGAGATTAAGTTCAAGGGCAAATCCATCGCCGATGTTCTGGATATGACGGTTGAGGATGCGCAAGAGTTTTTCCAAGCGGTCCCTTCGATCCGCGAAAAAATGGATGCATTGATGCGCGTTGGGTTGGGTTATATCAAGGTGGGCCAACAGGCGACAACCCTATCAGGGGGGGAAGCGCAGCGTGTGAAACTGTCCAAGGAACTGGCAAAACGATCAACGGGGCGTACGCTTTATATTCTGGATGAACCGACAACGGGTTTGCATTTTGAAGATGTACGCAAACTGTTAGAGGTGCTGCATGAATTGGTGGAACAGGGCAATACGGTGATTGTGATTGAACACAATTTGGACGTCGTCAAAACTGCCGATTGGATCATTGATATCGGTCCAGAAGGCGGGGATGGCGGCGGCACCGTTGTCGCTTGCGGCACACCAGAAGAGGTGGCAGAGGTGCGTGAAAGCCATACGGGCCATTACCTGAAACCGATGTTGGACGTAAAACGCACCGCGGCTGAGTGAGAATTATGATTTCCGCTTAACGCGAAAATCCATCTGGCATGTCCCACCCGGCGGCACCGCAGGGTAGCGCCTGCCTGCCTCCCGGCATTCGCTTTAACCCTCACAAATCTTGCAAACTCTTCAC
>JAAEZW010000216.1 GCA_018222665.1 Paracoccaceae bacterium | reverse complement strand
GCGTGTGATGGTGATTTATGGATCAGCCAATCGCGATGAAACCTTTTGGGATGATCCTGACCGCTTTGATATCACGCGCAATGTGCGAAAACATGTCGGATTTGGACACGGTGTGCATCTGTGCATGGGCATGCATTTGGCACGGCGGGAAATGATTAACCTGTTAGAGGCCATGCGCAAGCGGGTTGCGCGATGGGAATTAAATGGCACCCCAGAAATTCAGATGAACAATTCCATCCGTGCGTTTTCAAAACTGCCAATCAAAATTACACCTCAGTAAAGGTATCATTATGGGTCAGGTAAAAAACATCCTTTTTATCATGTTTGATCAGTTGCGTTGGGATTACCTAAGCTGTGCGGGACACCCGCATTTACACACCCCAAACATTGATGCCTTGGCCGCTGATGGCGTGCGTTTTACCCGCGCCTATTGCCAATCACCTGTGTGCGGCGCCTCAAGGATGAGCTTTTACACAGGGCGCTATTGTCATTCCCATGGGGCCACCTGGAACCGTGTCCCCCTAAAGGTCGGTGAACATACTTTGGGCGATCATTTGCGCGACAATGGCATGGAGTGTTGGTTGGTTGGCAAAACCCACATGAAAGCCGATACCCAGGGCATGGCCCGTTTGGGCATCCCAGCCGACAGCATCATTGGTGTGCGCACCGAACAATGCGGTTTTGACGTCTATGAACGCGATGACGGAATGCGCCCCGAAGGACCAGAGGGGTTTTACGATGAAGGCGGTGCGGCCACCTATAACGATTGGCTGCGCGCGCGGGGGTATCCCGGTGACAATCCCTGGCATGATTTTGCAAACTCTGCACGGGATGCAGAGGGGAATGTTTTGTCGGGATGGTTGTTGGAAAATGCCCGCAAACCGGCCGCGATTAAGGAAGAGGATTCCGAAACCCCCTATATGACCAGCCGCGCGATTGAATTCATGGATCAGGCGGGTGAAACGCCATGGTGCTTGCATCTAAGTTATATCAAACCCCATTGGCCCTATATCGCCCCTGCCCCCTATAACGACATGTATGGACCAGAGCATGTGATCCCTGTCAATCGCAGCGATGATGAATTGGTCGACATGCATCCCGTTTATGCCAATTACGTCAACAACCGCGTTGGACAATCGTTTTCACGAGATGAGGTTTTGGAACATACCATCCCGTCCTACATGGGGTTGATTAAGCAATGCGATGATCAAATGGGCCGCCTGTTTGACTATCTGAAATCCAGTGGATTGTGGGACAACACCTTGATCGTTTTGACATCAGATCATGGGGATTATCTGGGCGATCACTGGATGGGGGAAAAGGATTTATTCCATGACTGTTCCGCCAAAATCCCATTGATCATCCGCGATCCCTCTGATCAGGCTGACGGAACACGCGGAACCGAATGCGACACCTTGGTCGAATCCATTGATCTGGCACCAACTTTCTTGGATGTGATCGGGGCCGAGGCCCGTCCACATATATTAGAGGGCGCATCGCTTTTGCCCTTTTTGCAAGGAAATATGCCTGCAAAATGGCGCGACTATGTGATTTCAGAAAATGACTACGGTATTTCACCTGGGAATGCCGCGCTGGCAGAACAGGTTGATGATCCACGACAATACATGGTCGCCAACACACGTTGGAAATACATCTATGCCGAAGGGTTCCGCCCCATGTTGTTCGATTTGCACAACGATCCGAACGAATTGAACGATCTGGGCACAAGTGCAGAACACGAACCAATCAGACAAAAGATGTTCAAAGCCCTAAGCGCATGGGCACGCCGATTGTCCCAACGCACCACCATGAGCCCCGCAGATGTCATTGCCGAACGCAAACGATCCCCTGCACGTGGGATATTATTGGGTGCCCTTGATGAAACCGAAATGTCCGATGCACAACGCGCCTTTTATGGGAAACGTAAGGGGCCAGAATTCGATGTTAGTCGTTAGGTCCGAATTATATCAGCTCTATGAAAGCAGAAGTGTTATTCATGATTTTTATTTGTTATCAATATGATATTCAATCAAATTCATGCAATTCTATCCGACAAAGGGCTTTCATCCATTTGGGCGATCAAATGATTATTTAGCCGTTCTGCAAAATAGGCACGGGTTTTTGTGTGGGCGGGATCATCCCATAGATTGTTTGTTTCCTTGGGATCAGACTTTAAATCATAAAGCTCGCCCCAATCTTGATCCCGATAAACGCTATAGCGCCAATCTTTGGTCACGACGGAGCGCACGCGCGCGGGTTCTGCAAACCCTAGTCGCCGCCCCCCATCGTTATATTCAATCAAGGCTTCTTCGCGGGGTCCCTCCGCACCTTGGGTTGCGGAAAGAAAGCTTTGTCCTTGGTTGCCGTTAAACGGCGCAATCCCTGCCCGATCTAAAATGGTGGCTGCGATGTCAACCGTGGAACAGATCGCATCGGTGGCCCCTGACTGACGGGTTTCAGGATCGGACCAGATAAAGGGCACCTGCGTGATCGATCGATATTGCAACGCGCCTTTTAGGATCATGTTATAATCACCCATATAATCGCCATGATCCGAGTTAAAGCAGACAACCGTATCCTCATACAATCCAACATCCCGCAAACCTTTCATCACATCTCCAATCGCATCATCAACAAAGGTCATCATGCCCGCACTTAGCGCCATTGCCTCTTTTATCTGTTGATCATCCAGCATCATGGCCGTTTGCGGGGTCATTTGTTCACCAGCCCCCTTCCAATTGTCATATAGCCATTTTAACGGCGGTGTCGGATTTTGATTTGCGTCATACGGCAGTGTCACCTCAAAATCATCAGGGCTATACATATCCCAATATTTGCCAGGCGGATTAAACGGATGATGGGGATCAGGAAAGCTGACAAAGGCGAAAAAAGGTGCATCATGATCCTGTCGCGACTTTAGGTAGGCAATCGCGCTGTCGCGGATATAGGCCGTTGGATACAATTCTTCTGGAATTGGTGTGCGATAGGCCTGTGGACAGGAATAGTTATGCGGCAATTGATTTTTGGGATCATGGAGCGCTTGCCAATCAGGGGCGTTTTCACGAAACCATTGTCGATAATGCCCCCCACATCTGTCCCCGTGTGACGTAACCATATCCACATGCTGATACCCATAATAGGGGGTGGTTATGTTGTATCGTTCATCGTTCTCATAGGCCTCTGGTTCTTCTTCATAGGGTTTTGTGCGCTTACCCCGCCATGCTTCAACAACACTGTCATCTTTGCTGCGCCCAACGGGGGGTAGTCCCGTAAAGGGTTGCAAATGGCTTTTGCCAATTGCCGCTGTATGATACCCTGTGTCCCCTAGTAAATCGACAAATGTCACCGCATTTTCCGGCAGAATACAGCCGTTATAGCGCAACCCATGCAAACTCGGGTACCGCCCCGTCAAAAGTGATGCGCGATTTGGCATGCACACTGGCGAAGCCGTGTAAAAGTTTTCAAACCTAACCCCCTGATCCGCAATGGCATCAATATTGGGTGTTTTCAAAACAGGATGCCCATAACACCCTAACCAATCCGCGCGTTGTTGATCGGTAATGAAGAATAGGAAATTGGGGCGTTTTGTCATGTCATTCATCCAATAGGTTTATGGCGTAGCGTTCTAACATCTGCGCCAACTGATCTGAGGTCTCTAGCATGCCACAAGACCATACACATCTGCCTCACGCAGGTTTTGGGGCGCGGAAGTGGTGAAGCCCCAAGACGGCGAACCCGGCCAAGATTGCCCCAAACTGAATGGGATCTGGACGCATCAATATTCCAACAGCGAGGATCAATCGCACGGCGATCCAAAGCGGGGTCAAGGCACGGGCATCAAAGGCGGCAAGTGAGCTGGCCACCAGATACAAGGCTAAGACCAAGCGCACCAAGAGCCATGCAAGTGCTCCATAGTTGATCCCATCCTCATACCCAGGCAGCGGTTCACGCGCAGTGCTGGAGGGATCAATCAGGGCTTGATCTACCAACAACAGCTCTGGGTAAAACGCAAAGACGAAGGGAATTGCAAACATAACAATGCCTGAGCGCACGGCGCTGAACCCTGTCGCCATGGGTTCGGCCTTGGTGATCGTCGATGCGGCAAATGCAGCCAATGCCACGGGCGGTGTAATGGCCGAGGCCACCGCAAAGTAAAAGATGAACATATGCGCCGCAAATGTTGCAATTCCCAATCCCACCAACAAAGGGCCCATCAACAG
>JAAEZW010000215.1 GCA_018222665.1 Paracoccaceae bacterium | reverse complement strand
ACCCGCACCAATCAAACGATACCCCTGTTTATGGTCCACCTGATCAAACAGCGATTTTGTCGCCTGGAAAAGTGTTTCGGCCATTTGCGTGGAGTCGCGCAGTGTTACGCGACGGGTCAGTATGCCGTGTTTTGTTGTCTTTAATTTTAGCGTTGCGACCGCCCCTGCCAATTCACGCGCTTTGGCGCGATCCGTCACCTTTTCACACATGCGCCAAAGATGCCCAAGCAGGATCTTGCGATCAGCTGTATCCTCAAAAAATGTGGTTTCATTAGAAATGGATTTAATGGGCGGATTTCGAGAAACCCGCCGTTTGTCTTGACCCCGTGCCAAATGCCACAGACGTTCACCCATTGACCCGAAACGGGCATGCAAATCCTCTCTCTCCCATCGCAGCAGATCGGAAAACAGACGTATTCCCGCACGTTCCAATGCATCTTGTGTCGTGCTGCCCACACCCCAAATCAGGCGCACGGGTTTATCATTTAAAAACTGTTGTGTTTCCGCCTGTCCAATCACAGAAAAGCCTTCGGGTTTGTCCAAATCCGAGGCGATTTTTGCCAAAAACTTATTATGTGAAAGACCGATGGACCCCCCAATACCCAATTTATCCCGCATCCGTTTGACCAACCGCGCCAACATGATTGCAGGGGGATGGCCGTGCAGTTTTTCGGTTCCGCGCAGATCCAAGAATGCCTCATCCAAGGAAAGAGGTTCAATAGCAGGCGTCAACTCCTCCATCATCTTGCGGATTTCTTTGGAAACCGCTGCGTAAACGTCCATCCGTGGTTTGACGACGACGGCATCTGGACATTTTTTCAGCGCTTGAAACATAGGCATTGCTGATTTCACACCCCGAATGCGGGCCACATAGCATGCTGCCGAAACCACACCGCGCCGTCCACCGCCCACGATCACGGGTTTATCCGCCAATTCGGGATTATCTCGTTTTTCAACACTGGCGTAAAATGCATCACAATCCATATGCGCAATCCCAAGCGAAAAAAGCTCAGGATGCACAAATACACGGGGCGAGGCACAATGCGTGCACCGTCGGGTGTTTTCCGTGATTTTCGTGCAATCGCGACACAAAGCAGACATGACGCATCTATACCAAAGCAATGATGCGACACCAACCAATCCTTGACCCGCAGCGAATAAATGCACATCTAGAATTTAGGTTATGAGGGAGCATTACATATGAAAGACGCCGTTTTACCGGAACTGATATTTTATCTATTGGGTGAAAACATTGTTATTGTCCTGCTGGCAATTGCAATTATTTCCGCAGTGGTGTTGGGCGTGAGTAGCGTCCAACAATCCGAAAACATGTGGTTGAACGTATTGGTCGACTGCACAGCGTTTTGGGCCCGGGTATCAATTTGATTGTCCCGTATCTGGGTCGCGTGGCGCATAAAATCTCGGTTTTAGAACGCCAGTTGTCCACCGCAATGCAGGATGCCATCACCGCTGACAACGTTTTGGTGTAGGTGGAAACAAGTGTGATTTACCGTATCACGCAACCTGAAAAAACCGTCTATCGCATCCGTGATGTGGACGATGCCATCGCCACAACAGTTGCGGGTATTTTACGTAGTTAAATCGGTAAGATGGAATTGGATGAGGTTCAGTCAAATCGTAACGATCTCATTGAAAAAATTCGTGCCTCTGTCGCTACGATGGTGGATGATTGGGGGATCGAAGTCACCCGCGCTGAAATTCTTGATGTGAACTGGGACGATGCGGCGCGCGCCGCCATGCTACAGCAGTTGAATGCAGAGCGCGCACGCCGTGCCCAAGTCACCGAGGCCGAGGGGTGAAAGCGTGCAGTTGAATTGGCCGCTGATGCGCAACTTTACGAAGCCGAGCAAATCGCCAAAGCACGCCGCATTCAGGTCGAGGCCGAAGCATTTGCAACACATGTTATTGTCCAAGCCATTGCCGAAAACGGTATTGAGGCCGCGCAATATCAAGTAGCCCTTAAACAGGTTGAGGCATTAACCACTTTCGGCAACAGCGAAGGCAATCAAACGGTGATCTTACCCGCAAACGCATTGGATGCCTTTGCAGATGCGTTTAAGATTTTGAAAGGACGCAGATAATGGCAATAATTGAAACATGGTGGGCATGGGTGGCATTTGGCATTGTGTTAATGCTACTTGAACTGATGATGCCGTCCTATTTGTTCTTGGGCTTTGGATTTGGCGCGATTGTGACGGGCATTACGCTTGCGCTTGGGATGACGATGTCGGCGCAATATCTGATGCTGCTGTTTTCGATTGCGTCATTGATCAGTTGGGTTTTGCTGCGACAGGTTTTCAAACTTCCGAAAGAGAATGTTCAAACCTTTGATCAAGGTATCAACGATAATTGAAACGGATCAGCGATCACGCCAACGATTGACAATTGGGTAACGGCGATCCAACCAAAATGCCTTGGGTGACAAACGTGCGCCCGGGGCGGATTGGAACCGTTTGTATTCACTGATGTAAAGCAGATGCTGAACGCGCAGCGCGTCTTCTTTCGGGAACCCTGCTGCGACGCAATCATCGATTGATCCATCCTGATCCACCAGAATCGTCAGAATACCGTCCAAAACATAGTAATCTGGCAAGCTCTCGCTATCTTTCTGATCAGGACGCAACTCGGCACTTGGTGGTTTTTCGATGATATTTGCGGGGATCACGGCCCCAGTTGGGCCCCGCATCCAATCGCGATGCTGTTCATTGCGCCAACGGCAGATGTCAAAGACACGGGTTTTATACAAATCCTTGATCGGATTATACCCGCCCGCCATATCGCCATAAATCGTGGCGTATCCCACTGCGACCTCGGATTTATTCCCAGTAGTCAGAAGCATTTCACCAAACTTATTTGAAACAGCCATCAACAATAATCCCCGCAAACGGGATTGAATGTTTTCCTCTGTCAAATCTGGATTGGTCCCTTCGAACAAGGGGGCAAGCGTGTTCGAGATCGCCGCGCGCCCTTCTGCGATGGGCAAGTAATCGTATCGGCAACCCAGGTTTTCGGCCATATCTTTGGCATCGGTCAAGGATTCATCAGATGTGTATTCAGAGGGCAACATGATACAGCGGACATTTTCTGCACCCAATGTGTCCGCCGCAATTGTCGCGACCAACGCGCTATCAACCCCGCCAGACAGACCCAACAACACCTTTCCAAACCCTGATTTTGCGCAATAATCACGCAATGCAAGCGTCATGGCGTGATAATCCGCCTCCAATTGATCTGGGATCATGGATTTCACAGAATCGGCTATACGCCATCCTTGGTCTGTGCGATTTAGGATTAGTTCCGTAATGCTTTCCTCAAACATCGGCAGCATTGCGGCCAATTCACCACCCGGGTTCAGGGCAAAGCTACATCCATCGAAAATTTGATCATCCTGTCCACCTGTCAGGTTCAAATAAATCAAAGGCAAACCGCTTTCGACAACGCGGGACACCATCAAATTCAGGCGCACATCCAATTTACCGCGATAATAGGGCGAACCATTGGGAATGAACAAAAACTCGGCACCCGTCTCTTCAAGCGTTTCAACAACATCGCTATGCCATGCATCTTCGCATATGGGGCTACCGATGCGCACACCATTGATCACATAGGGGCCGCTGACTTGGCCGGGTTCAAAGATGCGCACCTCATCAAACACTGTTTCATTTGGCAAATGATGCTTTTTGACAATCGCCTTAATGTCGCCGCCATTTAAAATGAAATAGGCGTTAAACAGCGCCCCGTCTTCTACCCATGGGCCACCGATCCCCAGCGCAGGACCATTGGCGCATTCTTTCGCCAATGCCCGAACTACATTCATAGCATCATTTTGAAACGCAGGCTTCATCACCAAATCTTGGGTATTATAGCCCGTTATGAACATTTCAGGCAGTGTTACAAAATCGCTACCCTGTTCTGCGCCTTGCAACCACGCCTGTTTTGCCTTGGCTGCATTGCCCTGCAAATCCCCAACGGTGGGGTTCAATTGTGCGATTGTTATGCGGAATTGATCAGTCATAGCCTCTGCCTTGACATATAAGTATTGCGGTGCGCCCTGGCGTCTAGCCATATCGACAAAATGCGGGATGGTACAGTGGGTTTGTCCTGATCGCGATAATCAGGCGTCCTCAACCTCTAAAACACCAGGCAGGGATTTCAGCGCGCCCTTAATTTGCGGGTTCACAACAAAATCCTGACCGACATCC
>JAAEZW010000214.1 GCA_018222665.1 Paracoccaceae bacterium | reverse complement strand
ATATGTGTATAAGCGAGCAAATTTTCCCGATCACACTGGATATTGATAACCCGCGCTGGGAAGCGGGGCTGAAGCGTTTGCAAAAGGCAAACGTCGACTTAGCAGATGCCAAAAAACAGGGACGTAAGGTTGCGCAATTAAGTGCCAGTATCCGAGCAGGTTTAGCCTTCGTGGAGTTATTTACGATTCCATCTAAAAAGCACGCGGTTCCTGCGAAAACACGATTGGAGCCTGCGTACTAATGGACAATCCGATCATTATAGCGTGCCTAGTGGCAGTATTTAGCTGGTGGTTTTTCACTGGCACAATACTCTTGGCTGTGCGCCTGTGTGATCGCAATAGCGTTGGTTTTAGGGCCAAAGTAACAGCTGCTGTATCGCTATTCTATCTGTTTGGATTTTGTGGATTATGGTACTCGTCTACTACGAGCGATGTGCAATCCGTTTATATTGCTTTCTTCTCTGCTCTTGCGATTTGGGGATGGATCGAATTTGCTTTTTTGACGGGTATCATTACTGGACCGAATACGACGGATTGTCCGCGGATGTTGATGCCCTTTGAACGGTTTATTCGGGCCTGGGGTACGCTTGCATATCATGAAATTTTGCTTGTGATCTCGCTACTGGTGATTTTGAAACTGTGCTGGGGCGCGGAAAACACATTCGGCATGTGGACGTTTATCGTTCTTTACGCAGCCCGCGTATTTGCAAAATTGAATTTGTTTTTCGGCGTCCCGCGCATAAATTTAGAATTCGTTCCAGATGCGCTTGATCACCTGAAAAGTCACTTTAAAATCTCTGCGCTTAATTGGTTTTTTCCAATCTCGGTCACACTTTTAACGTTTGCTTTGGCCTGCTGGGTCGAACGAATTTATGCGCTTTCTAATGCTCCTGATATCATTGGTTTCACGTTGCTTGCGACGATGACCGCAATGGCATTGGTTGAGCATTGGGTGATGGTTTTACCCGTTCCCGACGCCCGCCTATGGCGTTGGATGCTTCCTGATAACAAGAACAGACAAGACATCTGTCGAAAGGACTACCATGGACTATGATGCACTATTCACCGAACAGTTAGATCGTTTGAAAAGTGATGGAAACTATCGAATTTTTGCTGAATTAGAGCGCCAATGTGGATCTTTTCCCAGAGCGAAAAGTCATGATCCAGACGCTCCAGAGGAGGTGACTGTATGGTGTTCGAACGATTATTTGGGCATGGGACAGCACCCTGTCGTGCGCAACGCTATGAAAGATGTGATTGATAGCTGCGGCTGTGGAGCGGGTGGGACGCGCAATATATCAGGCACAAATCATCATCACTTATTGTTGGAACGCGAACTCGCCGATCTGCACGGCAAAGAAAATGCTCTATTATTCACATCGGGATATGTATCGAATTGGGCGGCTCTGAGCACATTGGGATCTAGATTGCCAAATGCGGTAATTTTGTCGGATGCGCTGAACCACGCGAGTATGATTGAAGGCGTTCGTCATTCGCGTGCTGAAAAAATGATCTGGAAGCATAATGACCCAGAGGACTTGGATAGAAAGCTTGCCGCCATTGATCCATCCCGTCCAAAGATTGTGGCGTTTGAATCCGTTTATTCGATGGATGGTGATATTTGCCCAATGGAAGAAATTGTTGAAGTCGCTGAGAAACATGGTGCGATGACATACTTAGATGAAGTACATGCGGTTGGACTATACGGACCACGCGGCGGCGGCGTTTCTGAAGAGCGCGGGTTGTCAGATCGTATCACCTTAATCGAGGGTACACTTGGCAAGGCCTATGGTGTTATGGGCGGATATATCACTGGTTCTAACGAGCTGTGTGATTTCATACGTTCATTCGCCAGCGGCTTCATCTTTACGACGGCCCTTCCACCTGCGGTCGCAGCTGGTGCCTGCGCATCGATCGCCCACCTTAAAGTATCAGAAATGGAACGTGCAAAACAGCGTCGTCAGGTTGCAAAATTACGCGCTGGTTTGGATAAGGCGGGCATTCCACACATGGAAAATCCATCACATATCATTCCCGTGATGATCAAAGATCCAGTGAAGTGCCGCCAATTGGCGGACATTCTAATGCAAGACTACGGGATTTATGTTCAGCCAATCAATTATCCGACCGTTCCAAAGGGAACGGAACGCTTGCGTTTCACCCCGTCTCCGTTACACACCGATGCGGATATTGATCATTTAATTCACGCTCTTACGACTCTTTGGAAACAATGTGCGATATCGCATGCGGTTGCGTAATCGTATCCTCTTGACTTTGGTGTGCGTGAACTAACTCAAAAGCATCGAATAAGGAGAATACCATGTTTAAAACTGCCAAGATTTCAGCAGCGCTATGCATTCTGGCAAGCAGCGCTCTTAGTGGAAGTCACTCTGCCGGTGATGCGGCTAAGGGTGAAAAAGTGTTTAAAAAATGCAAAGCATGTCATGTTGTAGAAGAGGGCAAGAACAAAACTGGCCCAAGCTTGTATGGTGTTGTCGGTCGTGCAGCGGGTAGCATAGAAGGTTACAAATATTCTAAGGCAATGGCAGGTTCAGGTTTGGTCTGGGATGCCGAAACCTTGGACGCTTACCTTACGAACCCAAAGAAATACTTGAAGGGTACTAAGATGGCGTTTGCTGGCCTAAAGAAAGAAAAAGACCGTGCGGATGTAATTGCGTATTTAGCAACTACAGGGAACTAAGTTCGCTCAAAAAGCTTTTAAAGCCCTCGAGTAATCAATGGCGTTATTATCTCGGGGGCTTCTTCATGAATTAGGTGCCCATACCCCTCAAATTCTGCACATTCAGCTGTTGCGATCCGTTTTGACCATTGTTGGGACACTGTCGATGGCACAGTTTTATCATTCGTGCCAGTGACGAACTTTATGGGATTTTGGACGAGCGTAAGTTTAGATAAAAAATTGTCCAAATTCCAATCGGCCATCAATTGAAGCGTTCCTTGGACATGCTGTTTTCGTTGGAACAAAAACTGATAACCGCGCAGTTGATCGGTGGACAACTTTGAACCTGTGCCGTCCATAAGTTTCCCAACACGGGTCGTATCTTGGGCCATTTGTGCGATAAAGCTGGATGAGAAAGGCGCAATCGCGGCGAGTTTTGCGATATATGGAAACATTATTCCTGCCATCCCCGAAAAATTACCGAATGCGGCATTAATACAGGTTACTGGGATTTTGACGTGGGTACGCGCGCCAAGCTGCACGGCAATTGCCGCACCTGCGGAATGACCAACAATATGCGTCGGCACAATATCTAACTGGTTCAATAAGTGGGCAACGCCATCGGTTATTGCTTCTAGAGTGCTACGGCCAAAACGCGGCACGCTTGAAAATCCATGGCCGGGTAAATCAATTGCCAAAATTTGGTAGCGTTCACTTAGTTCATGGATCAATGGCGCCCAACTATGGGTTGATGCGCCAGTCCCGTGGATTAATAAAACACAGGGCTTTCCTGCGCCAATTAATTGGAAATGCCACTTATATTCGCGGACGGTTAGAAACCGTGAAGCGGATTTATTTGGCCACCAGTTTGGAACGCGGTCGTTCATGGTTATTCCAAATACGATTGCGCCAAAGCTGAAATTGCCTGTGCATTCGCGCGTGGTAGGCACAAATACTCGCCACCCATTTTGTCAGCAATATTCGCCAATTCGGGGTTTCCGCGTCGTCCGCAATCAATAAAGATTGCAGGAATATTCAATGTACGGCCCATCTCTGCAATGTGTGCAGCATCGCTCATCGCTTTTTGTCGTCCGGGTTGTCCCTCTAGATCAATGTTTCCTTTCCCATCTGTCAAAAAGGCCATGCTTGGTAATTTACCGCTTCTGCGCACAAGTGCGGCCAGATTCAATGCGCTATTCATTCCCATTGCCAGCGGGGTTCCACCACCTGCGGCAAGCGCTGCCAGATTTTTTTTCGCCTGAACAAGTGACCTTGTTGGAGGAAGTAAGATATCCGCGCGTCCATCGCGAAAGCCTATCAAAGCCACATGATCGCGTTTTGAATACGCTTGGG
>JAAEZW010000213.1 GCA_018222665.1 Paracoccaceae bacterium | reverse complement strand
CATCTTTGGTGATGGCTCCCATGTGATGACGGCTGCACGCATCGCAAAAGAAGAAATTGGCTTCGATGTCGTTGGGGTTGGATGTTATAATCGCGAATTGGCGCGTCCCGTTCGCGCCATGGCCAAAGAGTTCGGCCTCGATGCATTGATCACTGAAGATTACCTTGAGGTTGAAGCCGCGATTGCTGATCTTTCACCCGAATTGATCCTCGGCACTCAGATGGAGCGCCATATCGGAAAGCGTTTAGGCATTCCGTGTGCGGTTATTTCCGCACCAGTCCATGTTCAAGATTTTCCAGCGCGGTATTCCCCACAAATGGGCGCAGAAGGTGCCAATGTCATCTTCGACACATGGGTCCACCCTCTTGTAATGGGGTTAGAAGAGCACCTGTTGACCATGTTCCGAGAGGATTTTGAATTTTCAGATACCGCAGGCCCCAGTCATCATGCGGCACATTCTCCGAACCAAGAGATTGTGGATCAGCCAGCATCTGTGACGGCATTGGATCAGGTTGCCAATGTTATATGGCTCAGTGACGCTGAAAAAGAACTGCGCAAAATACCGTTTTTTGTACGTGGTAAGGCGCGTCGGAATACCGAAAAATATGCTACTGATCATGGTGTTGCACAGATTTCAATCGAAACGCTGTATGAGGCGAAGGCCCATTATGCGCGATAACCCCGTTCATATCACGCCATATCGGATTGCGATCGTCACGTTGGATTCGCATAACGCGCGCCCCTGCGAGCGCGCGCTTGAAAATATGTGTGTGGATTATCCGGGTTTAGAGGTGGATATTTTTGCGGCTGCCACGTGGTCAGACAATCTAGGTGAGTTTGCCAAAGCAAAACGGGCGATTGAGCGGGCCGATTTGATCGTCGCAAACCTGTTGTTCTTGGAAGAGCATGTAAAGCCCTTGTTGCCAGTAATCGAGGCGCGTCGTGATCACTGCGACGCTGTCGTCGGTATTATTTGCGATGCTGCTTTGGTCAAACAAACGCGCATGGGGACATTGGATATGCACGCCCCTGAAAGTGGCACCATGGCGTTGCTGAAACGCCTTCGGGGATCATCCAAACCTTCGACCGAGACGGGCGAGAAAAAGATGCGGATGCTGCGTCGTCTGCCAAAGATCCTAAAATATATCCCCGGCAAAGCACAAGATTTGCGCGCCTGGTTCTTATGTATGCAATATTGGTTGGGCGGCACGGATGAAAATATCGAAGCCATGCTTCGTTTTCTGATCTCGCGCTATGCGGGCGTTTCCGAATGGCGCGGCGGAACTGTTCCCTCACCCATCGAATACCCGGATGTTGGTTTATATCATCCCGATCTTGCGAACCGTATCACTGTCGATGCGGATGAATTGCCAGTCGTCGAAAATCCGATTGGGCGCGTTGGTTTATTGCTGATGCGGTCATATGTCTTAAGCGGGGACACCGCACATTACGACGCTGTCATCCGACAGTTTGAGGAAAAAAATATTCAGGTTGTTCCTGCGTTTGCAGGTGGATTGGATGGCCGACCTGCGATCGACGGATTTTTCGTGGAAAACGGGATTTCGAATATTGATGCAATGGTTTCGCTGTCTGGGTTTTCGTTGGTTGGTGGACCAGCCTATAACAATACGGATGCTGCGGTCGAAACGCTTAAAAATTTGGATATTCCCTATGTCGCGGCGCATCCATTGGAATTCCAAACTCTTTCGCAGTGGTCAAATTCGCGGGGTGGTTTGGGACCCATTGAAACAACGATGCTGATCGCGCTGCCCGAATTGGATGGTGCAACCAATCCGACGGTTTTTGCGGGGCGGCATGGTGACGATGGTGGATGTAACGGTTGTCACTTTAAGTGTGTCGCGCAGGAAAAGCGCGCGATGGCACCCTGCTATGAACGGATTGAGGCGCTTGTTGATCGCACGCGCAAACTTGTCCTGTTAAAGAAGTCAGAGCGCGCATCACGCAAAGTTGCGATTGTGTTGTTCGGGTTCCCACCTAATGCAGGCGCCGCAGGGACCGCAGCGTATCTGGATGTGTTCCAATCGCTTCATAATACTATGAATGCAATGGCTTTGGCAGGCTATAATCTTGAAGTGCCCGACACTGTAGAAGAATTGCGTCAAATGGTGCTGGGCGGAAATTCAACCGCTTTCGGTCAGGATGCCAACGTTCACGCCCGCGTTAGTGCGGATTGGATCGTGAAAAACACACCTTGGCTTTCGGATGTTGAGGATCAGTGGGGGTCTGCACCGGGTAAGATCCAATCTGACGGAAGTTCGGTTCTGGTTCTTGGAAAGCAGTTTGGAAATGTGTTCGTGGGTGTGCAACCGACCTTTGGGTACGAAGGTGATCCAATGCGTTTATTGTTCGAAGGTGGCTTCGCGCCGACACATGCATTTTCAACCTTCTATCAATGGTTGAAACGCGACTTTGATGCAGATGTCATCCTGCATTTTGGCATGCATGGTGCGCTTGAATTCATGCCTGGGAAACAGGTTGGGGTGAATGGTGCGGATTGGCCTGATCGCCTGATTGGCGACCTACCTAATGTATATTTATATGCTTGTAATAACCCGTCCGAGGCCAGTCTGGCGAAACGGCGCAGCAATGCGATAACGATAACACACCTTACGCCACCCGTTGCAGCTGCAGGGCTCTATAAAGGCCTGTTGGACCTCAAAGACAGTTTAATCAGGTGGCGCGAAATGGCGTTCGACGATCCGCTTCGCGAGGAGTTGGAAGTGTTGATCAAAGAGCAAGCTGACGCTGTTGATTTCACGGAAATGGATTTAGATAACCTGTGGATGAAACTTCTGGAAACAGAAGATGCCTTGGTCCCAGAGGGATTACATGTCGTTGGTCGATCCCTATCAAACGAGCAGCGGCAATCATATGTTGATGCGGTTGAACATCTTGCGACTGGAGCCAAGGAAGAGCTTTTTGAAAAATTAGGTCATAATCAGGAAATCGACGCAATTCTGAATGCACTAGACGGTCGATTTACACCTCCTGTCGCAGGTGGAGATATTGTGCGTTCCACGGATATTCTACCAACGGGCCGTAATATCCATGCGTTTGATCCATTCCGCATGCCAACTGCATTTGCGTGTCGTCAAGGTGCCGATCAGGCACAAATGTTGCTGGATAAGCATACCTGTTTGCCCAAGACTGTCGCCCTCGTTTTGTGGGGGTCCGACAATATCAAATCTGACGGTGCCCAGATCGCACAGGCACTGGCATTGATGGGTGCAAAGCCGCGTTTTGACAGTTTTGGACGTCTGTCGGGTGCGGACCTGATCCCAATTACTGAATTGGGGCGCCCACGTATTGATGTGATCATGACGCTATCTGGTATATTCAGAGATCTTCTCCCTCTTCAAACACGGATGTTGGCAGAAGCCGCCTTCAAGGCTGCAACTGCCGAGGAAGATCCGGCGCAGAATTTCGTGCGCGCCAATGTTTTGGCGCATATGGAAAAGACAGGTGAAGATATTGAAACCGCGGCGCTACGTATATTCTCAAATGCGGAAGGTGCCTACGGTTCCAATGTCAACCAATTGGTTGATAGTTCAGTTTTTGACTCAGAAGACGAACTGGCGGATGCATACGAGGCGCGCAAAAGCTTTGCTTATGGGCGCAATGGAAAGCCAGTTCAAAACCAAAAACTGCTAAAGGACATGTTGTCCAAGGTTGAATTAGCCTACCAAAATTTGGAGAGTGTTGAACTTGGGATCACCACAGTTGACCACTATTTTGACACGCTGGGTGGCATTACGCGAGCCGTCAACCGCGCGCGCGACGAAGGTGAAGTTGCCGTCTATATCTCGGATCATACCAAAGGGACGGGCAAAGTCCGCACCTTGGCTGATCAAGTTGCGCTTGAAACGCGTTCTCGTTCACTGAACCCAAAATTTTATGAAGCATTGTTGGAACACGGTGCAGAGGGCGTGCGCCAACTAGAGGCACACGTCACAAATACCATGGGGTGGTCGGCAACGACCGGGCAAGTCGATCCATGGGTGTATCAACGCATCAGTGAAACATTCGTTTTGGATGATGAAATGCGTGAACGTCTTGCAGCGCTGAACCCAACCGCAAGTTCGCGGATGGCTAATCGCCTGCTAGAGGCGACTGATCGCCAGTATTGGACACCTGATCCCGAAACAATTGCAGCGCTTCAGAATGCTGCAGATGCGCTAGAAGATCGTATGGAAGGGATTGCCGCACAATGATTATTCAGAACCCACACAAAAA
>JAAEZW010000212.1 GCA_018222665.1 Paracoccaceae bacterium | reverse complement strand
TTAAAAACATATAGATTGTGATACCCTAGATACTTCCGCCGTTTGACAGATACGTCAATTAGTCTTTCCCCAATTTTGTCTTCAAACCCCCACTGGATGGGGATCATCGGGGGGCATTCATCAGAGAGTACAAGAGCGCCACTGGCGTCAAACGTGATGTAGCCTTGGTCAACCGAGTTATAAAATCGTCAGGTAATCTTTCAGTTCTTTACGTTTTCTATTTAAGCTGTAAGCATCAAAGGTCTGATGATCGTTAATAATAAATGGACCCCACACCTCTTTACCAATGGGCATGTCGTCGGCAATAAGTGATTTCGCTACCTTTATTGAATTACTAACCGGTTTGTTTGAAACGTAAAATCCTTCAACATAAGCTGGCTCCGCCAAGCGTATCACTTTGTCGAAGCTATTGTTTGCTTCTTGGGCATCGAGCCAATGCCAGCTACCATTCGAAGAAAAATTTCCGCTACTTTCATAACGAACGTGGAGTTTCTCTATCATACCAAGGCGCCCCACCTTTACATTGAGGGGCACTGGATCAGAAAGTGCAAGGCCTGGTATATCCATAATTGGCGCATACCTGATTTCTACGTACGCGAGCGTTGTATTCAATCGTACCAACAAATGTGAAAGCGAAATTTGCAAAGGAAAATAACCATCGATAACATCGTTAAAAAAGCATAAATTTTCTACAATGTCTCTACGTGGCATCAATTAAAAAAGCCCAAAATATTCTTGTTGCTCCCAGTCAGAAATGCTCATCAGATACCTATCCCACTCAAATCGCTTCAGAGTTGCCATATAACTTTGAAAATCATCACAAAAATATTTTGGAAATAACTTACTGCGCTCAAAGGCTTCGATTGCTGAATGAAGATTTCTGGGAAGTGCTTCGGCGCCTTCATAGGGAGTGTTTGTTGCAATTGGTGGCTTTAAACCTCTGGTTATGCCATCCAAGCCTGATACAATTTGTGCCGCAATAGCATAAAACGGGTTAGCTGAAGTGTCTGCAACTCTATTCTCTATTCTGGAGGCCGGATCGTTCGGGTGCATAAGCACTCGCAACATAGCTCCTCGGTTATCTCTACCCCATTGAATTAGGTTGGGCGCTAATTGATAGGGTGTGAACCGCTTATAGCTGTTTACTGTGGGATTAGTGAGCAAACAGCAAGCTTCCGCGTTTTCCAACAATCCGGCTATCCAGCCATTAGCCGCATTTGACAGCAGACCTTCTTCTTTAGGCACAAAAGCCGGATTGCCGCTAGTCGTTATCAATGATTGATGGAGATGCCAGCCATTTGCAGCTGCGTTTGGTAATGCAGGTTTTGGCATAAAACTCGCGTGCAAACCTCGCCTAAAGCAAACTTCTTTAACCATAGTGCGGAAAAGAACAAATCTTTCTGCTTGAGTTTGTGGATCAGCTGCAGCGAAAGTGAATTCGAATTGGCTTGGTCCCATCTCAATTTCGATTGATTGAGGCTCAAGACCTAACGCCTGAGACATCGTTCGAAGTTCATCAAGAACCTCTTCAACTTCTGAATATTTTGTTTCTGTAAGGTATTGATAACCTTTTGTGAGGTTTTCAGTTTTAACCGGTGTTGCTGGCATTGTTGCTTTTTCGTGGCTCAGACACTCATCAATCGTCCTAAATATCTGAAATTCAATTTCCAAACCGAAAATTGCAACGTATCCAGCTTCCTTCAAAGCTTTTTGGGCAGTAGACAAAATAGCGTCCGATGAAATTGAAATTTCATTTCTATTTTGATCTTCGACTGAACAGAAAATTAATGCTGATTGTGGAGACCACGGAATTTGGTAAAATCTGTTTGGGTTTGGGCGGAGAATTACATCGTTTGCTCCACTAAATCTCATACCAGCGACTTCTCCAATACCAGACCATATGGGGAATGCAGTGCGATGCGAAGTATCTTTTAATAATAACGTGGAAGGAACTTTTACGCCGTTCTCAAATGCTGATTTTAAAGCGGTCGCAACAAGTGTTTTGCCTCTCAAAATTCCATGCTGATCAACGAAAACGACCCTAACAGTCTCAATGCCTTCAGCATTGATCAGTTCTACTATTTGGCTTTCATCAGTTTTCAAATTGAAGCATCCCATGGACATAAATTGCGCCTGTCGAAATCAACTGCTTGGCTAGCTTTCTCCCAATTAGAAGTTTTCGTAATCGCGTCGTTTGAAAGTGGCCCTTTAATTTTACTCGTCGCATAGTGTTTCATTGGCAATTGATCGAGTTTATGACTACGCAAGTCTGCAATCGCTTGGCGAAGCATTCGTCGATATCTTATGATAGCAACGTCCGAACGGCCTAGATGTTCTTGGGTTCTATCTTGAATTGGCCCCATTCCCTCCACAGCCCATTGATCATGGACGTTTATGTCTAAACCCATGCCGGTGTAGGTTTCGAATTTTTGCTCGCGAGGATCATAATTGTAGTTATTTTCCGCATTCTTTCTTGGGGCATAATCAGGAACAGTGTGTTCTTGCAAACGTTGCTCTCGCATCAATCGCTTGTTAACCGGCTTATCAAAACTCGTGAATACAGAATACCAATAGCAGTTTTCATTATCTATCGGGACATGCCATTGCGTTATTGTCATTTCACGCGACATGGGAATACAGATCGCCTGTGGAAAAATCTGGTTCGTTACTCGTACGTGAGTAAGGTCATTTTTCATGTGTCGAAGAGCAGTGATTTTCAATCCATACTCTGTTTCATCAACCAAAATCTCAGGGCGAGGATACTCCCGAAGTATTTTTGTCATTGGTATGTCGGTATTTGCGGCCGTGTCTCTAAATTGCTTACCATATCCTTCCATTGGGTCTTCATCTTGTAAAAATCGATGTAAAAAGGAAGCGTGAGCAGGGTCAATGCCAACCTCAAGTGCCTGAAGCCAGTTGCATCGCCATAACCCTTTGAATGCAAAAACGTGCGTATTTGGTGCTCTGAAACAATCAAAACTTGGAAACTCAGGAGGCTCCCCACTTCCTAAATATGCAAAAATAACACCGTTTTTTTGCACTGTTGGATATGTTGGTCCGTCTATATCTATTTCGATTTCTTCCGCTGGTGGGATCACCGTCGGAGAATAATTTTCATCTAATAGCCGGGTCACTAATTTAAACCCGCTACGGTCCTTCACTAATGCCAACTGTTCACTCAATAAGTTAACTGCAAAGGGTAGACCAAACGCGATATCATCGCAGAGTGCCGCTGGCTGCCAATACTGCCGGAGTAGCAACCCAGCATCATCATCAGGGCCTATGAGCGTGATTTGATCATTTAATTGTTGACTAATCATTCGGCCTTCTCACTTCCTGGCATTTTTGCATAGATAATCCCATCCATTTCAATGACTGGAACCATTGGAACTTTTATCTGAGTGTGCATCTTGGAACCCACTGGCTCAGCTGGTTGCTCAATACATTGCCCAGTTCTGTCAAAGTGCCAGCCATGAAAAGGACAACGAATTCCATTATCTTCTAGACGACCATAGCAAAGGTCGGCTCCGCGATGAGGACAATTCCTCCCGATGAGACCGAGATATCCCTCGTCATCTCGAAAAAGAATATACTGATGTTTGCCCAGTTCTATTGGAACTAACGCTCGCGAGCCTTCTAAGTTGCTAGAATGCGAAATTTCTACCCAGTCTTTCTTTTGAAGCGGGTCATGTTCCATGATCGTTAGCACCAAAAACAAATTGCTTTTTTACAGTCTAGGAGCACCGACCCAATTGAAGCAAGTTTTATATAGATCAAGTTGATATTGATTAATGCCTAAAAACATATCGATTGTGATACCTAATATACTTCCGCCGTTTGACTGATACGTCAATTAATCTTTCCCCAATTTTACCTTCGAACCCCCACTGCATAGGGATCATCGGGGGGCATTCATCAGAAAGCACAAGAGCACCACTAGCATCGAAACTGACACTCCCTGTTTTCCAAGCCTTAACTTGAACGGCCGTAGATTTACCTTCTTTGTACGCAAGTATGTCGATGTCAGGTACGTTTCCGGCAAATGCGGTAGCAACTATTCCCAAACGGCCAAGTTCAGCCACAACAAGCGCTTCGCCAATTTGCCCAGATAATTGATTTGAGAAGTTTCGTGCCGTCATAAGTTTACCTGCTATACAATATAACGATGACCCAACTTCAAACCATAAGCAACAATCACATGTCCCTCGAGTGCAGCTGCGGGCATCGCAAATATTGATTTTTGGATTGCCAGCATCAACTTACCATCGTGGTAAAGTCGTTTTAACCAGGAAGCTGATGGGCGGGTTTCACCAATGCTATGACGTCTGTCAGCTAACTA